>JBOHII010000367.1:0-7993 GCA_050725955.1 Pseudolabrys sp.
GGATGAGCAGGAACGGCCACGACTGACGGGCGGCGAGATTCATTGCACGGCCTGCCGCACGCGCAGGTCCTGCCATTGCCGCACAGCCAACACGCCGAGCAGCAGGATCACGATGAGCGCCTGCTGGAATTAGGCGCCGAGCAGGAAGCCGCCGAACTGCTCGAACACGCCAATGCCGAAGCCCGCCGCGATCACCGCCGGCAGATTGCCGAAGCCGGCCGCGGTGACGATGACGAACAGACGGATCGAATAGGTGGTGCAGAAGAACGGCTGCACGTTCCACACAAGCACCACAAGCGCACCGGCCGCCCCGCAGATCGCAGCGTTTAGGCAGAAGGTGAACGAATAGACTTTCTCGGTATCGATGCCTAGTACGCGAGCGGCGCGCGCGTCCTGCGCGGTGGCGCGGATCGCCTGCCCCATGCGGCTGTTCTTCATGAACACGATGACCGCTGCGGCCAGCGCGATCGCCAGGGCGAAACCGATGACGCGGCTCACGGGAATGGTGATCAGCCCGCCGGCAAGCTGCCAGGTGGGCAGGCCGGCGTTCGCCGATTGGGTGTCCGGCCCGAACGCCAAGTTCAGGCTTTGTTGGATCACGATGGCGATGCCAAAGGTGGCCAGCAGCGAGGTAAACAAGTCGCGGGTAATGACCTTGCTGACGACAATCCGGTAGATGACCCAGCCGAAGCCCCACAGCAGCACGCAGGCGACCGGCACGCCGAGCAGCGGATCGATGCCATAGCGGCCGAGGCTCCAGGTGATGTAGCCGCCGAGCATGATGAAATCGCCCTGCGCAAGATTCTTGACGTTCATCACGCCCCAGACCAGCGCGAGGCCATAGGCGGCGAGCGCGAAGATCGAGCCGATCAGCACACCGTCGATCAGCAGGCCGAGATTGAGCACCGGCGCCGCCGTCAGGATCGAGATGTTGCCCAGAATATGGTTCATCGGGGGCGCCCCTCGCACCGCAAACGAACAAACGAGCGGCCCGATCGCCTGCGATCGGACCTGCTCAAATTAGCGCGCGGACACGGGCGGCATCGCCGCCCGCATCCACAACCTCACGGTCAGTACTGCGCCTCGCGCGGATAGTTCAGCTTGGCAGCCGCGACCTTTTCCGGCCACACGACATTGTATTTGCCGTGCTGAATCTGCCGCAGGATGATCTCCTTACCCGGGTTGCTGCCGTCGGCGGCGAACTTGATGCCCCCGTAGAAGGTTTCCATATCGGTCTTGGTCAGCGCCTCGCGCAGCTTTTCCTTGTCCAGCGAATTGGCGCGTTTGAACGCGTCCGACCACACGTAAACCGCCGCGGTCGCTTGCGCCGTCTGATAAGGCACGACCTTATAGTGATAGGCCGCCTTGATCTCTTTGTTGTAATTGGCCGCGGTGCCGAACATCGGATCGCTCGCCTTCATGGTTTCGTCCCACTGCGTCGGGCAGACGAAACCTTCCGAAGACTTCGGAAAATCCTGCGATACCTTGGCCGATTCGCAATGCGTCATGCCGACGATGGGCACTTGGATCTGCAGATCGGCCATCTGCCGCGCCGCCGTCGCCGCGCCCTTTTCATGACCGGAGACGAGCAGCACGTCGGGCTTGAGCGCTTTCACCTTGGTCAGGAAGCTGGTGATGTCGTTCAGGTCCTTCGGCATGCGGTCGTCGACGGTCGCGGTCATGTTGTATTTCTTCATGGTGTCGACCACGCCCTGGCGCACGTCGAGCGAGAAGGCGTCATCTTGATAGATCATCGCGATCTTGACCTTCGAGGGATCCTTGCCGGCCTTCTTGGCCATCTCCGCCGCCATATTGACGACCGGGGTTAGATATTTTTCCGACGTGGCGACGATGCCGAAATGATACTTGTAGCCCTGCGTGAACAGCGAACGTGATGCCGCCTCGCCCTGCACCAGCGGTGTCTTGTATTTCTCGATCACCGGCAGGATCGCCTTGGTCAGCGGCGAGCCGTAGGGGCCGAGCACGTATTGGATCTTGTCCTGGTCGATCAGGCGCTCGACCAATTGCGCCGCGCGCGCCGGCGTCGATTCGTCGTCGTAATATTTGACTTTGAAGTGATAGCACTTGCCGCCGATCTTCACGCCGCCGGCGTTGTTGATCTTCTTGACCGCGAACTCGTAGCCATTCTTGGTGTTGGTGCCGTTGGCCGCATAAATGCCGGTCGCCGACACCGCGGCGCCAAGCTCGATTTCGCCGCAGGTCTGGGCCTGCGCGGCGATAGGCGCGAAGGCGAACGCGCCCGCCGCCACCGCCAAGGCAATTCCTGCCCGGTTGAGCATGTTCTGTATCCTCCCTGGAAATCCCTGGTCGCCGCCGGGTTGGTTCCCGAACTGGCCGGATAACAAAGCATAGCCCGCAAAGCCGCGCCGGTGCAATGGAAAGCCACAAATGCCGGCTCGCTTGCGCGCCATGGCTTAATATCCATCACCGTTCTGATATTGCTGGGGCTTCGGCTACCCACCGGGGGCGATGTGCGAATACTGTCCTCGGTAGCAGGCTCCCAAATGACCTGATAGGTTCCGACAGCAGAAGCATAGGGCGACTTTTTGCCATTGATTACCGACTCGAATTTCGTATGCATCGATGGCATCGCGCCAGTCCGATCCGAGCCCGACCCACAGTCGGAACGGATCACGGATTTGTTTTTTGGCGAAGAATTCATTGCAAAATCCGAGCACGAAGGAGTTGTCTTCGGAGCAACAGGATCGGATGTAGTCGAGGGCTTTGTGCCGCGTGCGTCCCTTGCGCCGAAGCCGGGCCGTGTCACTCATCGGGTGCGGCGGACCTTCATTCACATTTATTCCGCACCCGACCTGCTGCGATATACGGGGGAAATATTGCCGATGAACGCGCTGGTCGAAACGACAGGCCGTTCGGGGGCGGCGCGCAATCCCAGCGGTGGACCGGGATCCACAATGGTAGAACTTCGCTCGGGCGGTTGGGTAACAGACCAAGGGCTGTCGCCGATTGGCCATTTCGAATCGGAAGTCCAGGCGGTCGCCAGGATGTTTATTGGTGCCGTATACTTGCCCGGCGGAAAGACTTGGCTCGGGTGCGACGGGCCGGGGTTCATTCAGACCGCTCTTGCAGCATGCGGCTTAAGCATTCCGCGACGGTTTAAGCAGCAGATTGATTATTTTGAACGGAAACAGTCGACGAACGGCGAAGGCGTTGCTCCGAGCGCTGTCATTTTTTCGAATACGTCTTGCGGATTTCTATTTGGCAAAGATGTTATTGCTGCGCGCGTGCAGAGTATGCAGGTTGATGTCTCTTCACGCGAAAAATTCTTGGTCGATTCCAAAGGTCAACCACGCATTTTTTCATTGAAATGACTTTAGACCTCGCGTCTTTGCACCCAGTACAAACTTTTTCCGGCGCAAATTGCCGGGCAATTCGATTTTCGAAAAGCGACTAAAATGCACACGGAAAGCGATATCGAGGAAAAGGTTCAAATTGCAATAAGCCTGCATAATCAGGGTAAATTAATCGCTGCGAAAAAAATATATGAAGATGTAGTGGCGTTAAATCCCCGCCATTTTAACGCGCTACAGCTGCTTGGTTTGGTATCCTATCAAATTGGCGAATTCGACCGCGCGGTCGCCTTGATTTTGAATGCAATAGCCATCAACGGAACTTTTGCTTTCGCTCATAAAACTCTTGGAAATGCGTTTGAACAACTCAACCGTCTAGACGAGGCTCTCGCCAGCTATGACAGGGCAATCTCGCTCGAGCCGGATTATGCCGTGCCATACGTTGACCGCGGCAATGCGCTTAAAAAACTCGATCGCCTCGATGATGCTATTGCCAGTTATAACAAAGCGATCTCGCTAAAGCATGATTATGCTGATGCGTACAACAATCTCGGTGTCGCACTCAATGAATTAAAAAGGCACGCGGAGGCGCTCGCAAACTTTCAAAACGCAATACGGCTCAACCCTAATTACTCGCAAGCGTACCATAATTGCGATATAGCTTTGGCAGATTCAGCTCAATGGCATTTGCTGTTTCAATATAGGGCAATATTCGGCGTTTTGCCGCGGCTTAATCCACCAGTAAGTTTTAATGAGCGCATCCTACATCGGATAATCCATGATCGCGATCCTAAATTGCGAATTGTGTCTGATAAACTTGCGGCGAGGCGGCTCATCGAAGAGCGAGTCGGCGCAGAATATGTTGTTCCGCTCTTGGGGGTTTGGGAGCACCCAAGGGAGATCACTTGGCATACCTTGCCCGAGAAATTTGTCTTAAAACCCAACCACTCATCAGGTCCCTTCGCGATTGTGGATCAATCGATTGGAATAACTAAAGAGCAATTGTCCGTGAAAGCGGAGCAGTGGCTCAGTTATGATTATTTTGATGCGTCACTTGAGTGGGGCTACCGAGGAATACCTCGACGTCTTCTAGCGGAACCATTTCTAAATTCATCGGATGGTGGCCCAGCTCCCGAAGCTCAAGTCTACACGTTTTCGGGCAAGGCGGCTTTGATCAATATTATGGTGGGAACCAAGTTCAGCCACGAGCGAAGTGGCTGCTGGTTCGACGTTACAGGACGCCGAGTTGCTGTTAAACGAAGAGGCACCCCCCTCGATTTGCAATTGTCCGACAGCGATCGGCAAAAAATGGCCGAGATCGCTGCGCGGGTATCTCAAGACTTCAGCTCGTTACGGGTGGATTTTTATATGACGAGTGACGGACTAAAGATCGGCGAGCTGACGCCTTATCCGCACGGAGGGATGACCAAATGGGACCCTCCTGAATTGGATGAAATGTTGGGTCGGCTTTGGCATCCGGATTGCGATTTGTCGATTATTCCAGATTACAAATAATCTTTCCGGGGCGGGGTGGTAGAAGTAAACAATTGCCTGCTGTTTTATGGGCCCAGGCCCTAATATCCCGGCACTGCAAGAGGCATAATGAGCGAATCCCCGGTTGCCATTGTCGGTCTCGGCTTGATGGGCGAGGTCTATGCCCGGCGGCTGATTGACGCAGGATTTGCCGTCGTCGGTTTCGACATCGACGCGGCCCGTCGCGCGCGGCTCTCCGACATCGGCGGGCGCGCGGTTGATTCGATCGCGCAACTAGCCGGACCTTCGCGCTGCATCATCGTCGCCGTGTTCTCAACCGATCAGGTCGAGGACGTGATCGAGAACCAACTGCTGCCGGCGCTCGGCGAGGGCTCGAATAAAATCGTCTTGTGCATGAGCACCTGCGATCCCGACCAAGTCGCGGCGCTGGCCGCGCGCGTGATCCCGCGCGGCATTCGTTACCTCGACGTGCCGGTGTCCGGCACCAGCGACCAGGTGCGGCGCGGCGACGGCGTCGCGCTGATCGGCGGCGATACCGCCATCGCCGAAGAAGTGGCGCCCGTGCTCGATGCATTGTTCGCGCGCCGCTTCCACGTCGGCAAGATCGGCGACGGCGGCCGCGCCAAGCTCGCGGTCAATCTCATCCTCGGCCTCAATCGTCTTGCGCTCGCCGAGGGGCTGGTGTTCGCCGAGCGGCTCGGGCTCGATCCGGCCGCCTTTCTCGAAGTGGCGCGCGGCTCGGCGTCCTACTCGCAGGTGATGGAAACCAAGGGGCCGAAAATGGTACGCGGCGATTTCGTGCCGGAGGCCCGCGCCCGGCAGACTTTGAAGGATGCCCGCTTGATGCTCGATCAGGCGGCGAATGTCGGGCAGAAGCTTTCGATGCTGGAAGTGCACGCCGCGGTGCTGGAAGCCTGCGTCAAGGCCGGCGAAGCCGAAATGGACAACAGCGTCATCATCCAGGAAGTGCGCCGGCGCAACAGCAAGCCGCGCTGACCGGCGCCGCACGCAAAGCCCCACGATTGCAGGCTAATCCCTCCTTAACGACCCCTTAAACCGCCCGCTCTAGCGTGTTCCGCAGGGCACCGGCGGAAAGCCGCCGGCGGGCGGTGTGGGTCGCGTGATGGCGGTAAGGCGGGGACAAGAGGGCGCGCGCCGGGAACCGGAGTTCGACAGCGCTCCCGAATTGCGCATTGCCGCCGGCGACCGCGCCGCCGGCAAGCCGCCCGCGAAACGCAAGCGCCCGCGCAAGGTGCGTAAACTCGGCCGCAAAGGCTCGCTGATCGGCCGCTTCCTCTACTGGAGCCTGGTGCTGGCGCTGTGGCTCGGCATCGGCGGGGTCGCCACCGTCGCCTGGACCGGCGCGCACATGCCGCCGCTGCAATCGCTGGAAATCCCCAAGCGGCCGCCGTCGATCCACATCGTCGGCCTCGCCGACCATCCGCTCGCCATGCGCGGCGACGCCGGCGGCGCCGTGCTGCCGCTGAAGGAATTGCCGAAATACGTGCCTCAGGCCTTCATCGCCATCGAGGATCGGCGCTTCTACGAGCATTACGGCATCGACCCCTGGGGCATCGCGCGCGCGCTCATCGCCAATATTCTGCACCGCGGGGTGAGCCAAGGCGGCTCCACCATCACCCAGCAATTGGCGAAAAATCTCTTTTTGACTCAAGAGCGTACCATTCATCGCAAGCTGCAGGAGGCGATGCTCGCCGTCTGGTTGGAGCGCAAATTCACCAAAACACAGATTCTCGAGCTCTATCTCAACCGCGTCTACTTCGGTGCCGGTGCCTATGGCATCGAGCAGGCCGCGCAGCACTATTTCGGCAAATCCGCCAAGCAACTCTCGTTGCCGGAATCGGCCATGCTCGCCGGTCTGGTGAAGTCGCCGTCGCGGCTCGCGCCAACGCGCAACTTCGACGGTGCCGAACAGCGTGCGCAAACCGTGCTTGCCCTCATGGCCGATTTGCATTTCATCAGCAAGGCCAGCTCACACGCCGCGCTGGCGCATCCGCCGCATGTCGCGGCGCAAAGCGGCGGCGGTTCGGCCAATTATGTCGCCGACTGGGTGATGGACGCCATCAACGACGTGCTCGGCCACGTCGACGAGGACATCGTGGTCAAGACCACCATCGATAGTGCGATGCAAGCCGATGCCGAGAAGTCGCTCACCGAGGAACTGGCGCAGAAGGGCGCCAAGAACGGCGTAAGCCAAGGCGCGCTGGTGGCGATGACGCCCGATGGCGCAGTGCGCGCCATGGTCGGCGGGCGCGATTACGGCACAAGTCAGTTCAACCGCGCGGTCTCCGCCAAGCGCCAGCCGGGCTCGGCCTTCAAGCCCTTTGTCTATCTCACCGCGCTCGAACATGGATTGACGCCCGACACGGTGCGTCAGGATGCGCCGATCAAGATCAAAGGCTGGCAACCCGAAAACTACGGCCACGAATATTTCGGGCCGGTCACGCTGACCAAAGCGCTGGCGCTATCGCTTAACACGGTGTCGGTGCGGCTGACCCTGGAAGAGACGCCGATGGCGGTGATCCGAACCGCCTATCGTCTCGGCATCGCCTCCAAGCTCGAGCCAAATGCCTCGATCGCGCTCGGCACTTCGGAAGTCTCGCCGCTCGAACTGGTCAGCGCCTATGCGCCGTTTGCCAATGGCGGGCTGGCGGTGGTGCCGCATGTAATCGAGCGCATCACCGCCAGCAACGGCAAGGTGCTTTATGCCCGCAACGACGCGCCGCTCGGCCGCATCATCGATGCGCGCTATGTCGGCATGATGAACGACATGATGCAGCAGACTTTGCTGATCGGCACCGCGCGCAAGGCGACGCTGCCGGGCTGGCCGGCGGCCGGCAAAACCGGCACCAGCCAAGATTTCCGCGATGCCTGGTTCATCGGCTACACCGCGCATCTCGTAACCGGCGTCTGGCTCGGCAATGACTACGGCACGCCGACCAAGCATGTCACCGGCGGCGGATTGCCGGTCGATATCTGGAGCCGCTTCATGCGCGACGCGCATCAGGGCGTGCCGATCGCCAATCTGCCCGGCGATGCCGATGGCGGTCTCGTCTCCGGCCTGTTCAGTGGCGGCGGTAGGCTGCCGCCCGTCTCGGCGCCGATACCGCCGGCGCCGGTGCAATCGGCCGAAGCCATGCCGCCGCGGC
>JBOHII010000368.1:0-2764 GCA_050725955.1 Pseudolabrys sp.
GCTTGGCCGCGTTCCTCGGCGCCGATGCCGGGATAGGCGCCCGCAGTGTCGATCAGCGCGATCACTGGAATTTCGAAATGGTCGGCCATGTTCATCAACCGCACCGCCTTGCGGTAGCCTTCCGGCCGCGCCATGCCGAAATTGTGCTTGATCCGGCTCTCGGTGTCGGACCCCTTCTCATGGCCGATGACGCAAACGCTCTCGCCGTTCAGGCGGCCGAAGCCGCCGACGATCGCCGCGTCGTCGCCGAACTTGCGGTCGCCGGCGAGCGGCATGAATTCGGTGATGAGGCCAGCAATATAGTCGAGGCAATGCGGCCGCTGCGGATGACGCGCGACTTGCGTTTTCTGCCACGGAGTCAGGTCGGCATAGAGCTCCTTGAGCGCCATCGCCGCCTTCGCCTCAAGCCGGTTGATCTCCTCGCCGACCGAAACCGCGCTGCCCGACTCGCCCATGGCGCGCAATTCCTCGACCTTGGCCTCCAGTTCGGCCACCGGCTTTTCGAAGTCGAGATAGGTGCGCATGGTTCCGGCTAGCATGGAAATCCGGCATGTAATTGTGGAATTAAACCTAGTGACGCGGACGCCGCCCGCAAGTCAAGCAAGCGCGTTAATATGGTTCTTAACCTCATTTCCGGCTAGCCGTCGGTGAGCGGATGCAGGTCGCGCACCAGCGCCTTCAACCGTTCTTCCAGCACATGCGTGTAGATTTGCGTGGTCGAGATGTCGGCATGGCCGAGCAGGGTCTGCACCACGCGCAGGTCGGCGCCGTTATGCAACAGATGGCTGGCAAAGGCGTGCCGCAGCACGTGCGGCGACAGGCGCGCCGGCGCGATGCCGCAGGCCGCGCCGAGTGTTTTCAATTCGCGCGCGAAATGCTGGCGGGTGAGATGGCCGGTTTCGCCGAACGAGGGAAACAGCCATTTCGATTCCGCCGCCGCCTTGCCGCCGAGCTTGAGGTAATCGGCCATGGCGCGCTTGGCCGCCTCGTTGAGCGGCACCAGCCGTTCCTTGCCGCCCTTGCCGCGCACCACCAACATTCTTTGGTCGCGCCGCGCAGCGGCTCCCGGCAGCGCCACCAGTTCGGAAACGCGCAAGCCGGTCGCGTAGACCACTTCGAGCAGGCACAGCAGCCGCGCCGCGCGCAGGCGTCGGGCCGGCGGCTTGCCCGCGTCTTCCATGTCCTTGCGCGCCTCGCGCAAAAGCTTGTCGACCTCGGCGATGGAGAGCACCTTCGGCAAAGTGCGTCCGCGCTTGGGCCCCTCCAGCACCGCGGCCGGATCGTCGCTGCGTTTTCCTTCCGCGTAGAGGAAGCGATAGAGCTGGCGCACCGCCGAAAGCCGCCGCGCCAGCGACGAGGGTTTGAAGCCGCGCGCGGCGAGGCTGCCGAGAAATCCGCGCAAGTCGTCGGTATCGGCGCCGGCGATGCTGCGGCCGGCGCCGGCAAGATGCGCGCTCAAATCGGCAAGATCGTTGCGATAGGCCTCAAGCGTATTCTTGCCGGCGCCGCGCTCGGCCGCCAGCATGTCGAGGAACAAGTCGGTAAACGCTGCGTCGGATGCTCGGCGGGTCATCGCATGGCCGGCGCTAATGGTTCTTGAGAAATTTGTCCGCCGGGATTGTCACCACGATCTCGCGCGGCTGGTACTTGACGAAATTGGCAAGCGAGAACACCGCGACATAAGCGAGCCCGCCGATGAGGCCGACAAAAAACAGAAATCTGAACAGGCTCGGCATGATCGAGGTCCGGCAGCGGCCCGCGGCAAACGGGCGAATTTCGCGTATGTACGACCGCGTTCCTTAACCAGGGTTAAGCCCGGCCAACGCGGTTGTCTCATTTGCTGGTATATGGAACCGTGGCGTCGATTTGGGACCCTAGCATGGCAAACAATGCCATTCAAAAAGCGGCGGAAAACGGCGTGGAAACGGCGATCGTGCGCGCGCTTGGCCAGCGCTCCGTCGTGCTGGTCGGCATGATGGGCGCCGGCAAGTCGTCGGTCGGCCGCAGGCTCGCCGCCCGGTTGGGCATTCCCTTTGTCGACGCCGACAGCGAGATCGAAACCGCCGCTAGCATGAGCATCCCGGAAATCTTCGAGAAGCACGGCGAGGGTTATTTCCGCTCCGGCGAGGCGCGCGTGATTGCGCGGTTGCTCGACGGCGGCCCGCAGGTGCTGGCGACCGGCGGCGGCGCCATCATGGACCAGAAAACGCGCGACCTCATCCACATCAAAGGCATCTCGATCTGGCTGAAGGCCGATCTCAACGTGCTGATGAAGCGCACCAAGCGGCGTGGCGAGCGTCCGCTGGCGGATAAGATCAAGGATCTGCTGCCGCAGCGCGAGCCGGTTTACGCCCAGTCCGACATCGTCGTGCAGTCGCGCGATGAACCGCACGATTTGATCGTCGATGAAATCGTCGCCAAGTTGACGAAATCGCTCGCCATCGCGGAGGGCGCGCCATGACCGCGCCGCTGCGTCAAGGCGGCCTTGCCGAACCGATCGTGGTCAATGTCGGATTGGGCGCGCGCGCCTACGACATCGTCATCGGCCGCGGCCTCCTCGGCTCGCTTGGCGGGCGCATCAAGGCGCTGCGGCCTTCCGCCAAATGTGCGGTCGTCACCGATACCGCCGTTGCCAAGCTGCATCTTGCCGCCGCCGAAGCGGCGCTGAAATCCGCGCAACTCGAAAGCTCGGCCATCGTGGTGCCGCAAGGCGAGAGCTCCAAGAGCTACGCGACCTTCGAGACCGTGTGCGAGGCGATAGTCG
>JBOHII010000369.1:0-4047 GCA_050725955.1 Pseudolabrys sp.
GTTCGAAAGCGTGCTCGACCTGTTGCGTGGCGACGGGCTCAACACCGCGCGCGCGGCGGCGCGCGGGGTACGCGCCGATTTTCCCATTGCCGAGGTCGAGCTGCTGCCGCCGATTACCGCGCCGGAAAAAATCCTCTGTATCGGCATCAACTACGCCAACCGCAGCGCCGACTATGGCGACGCCGAAACGCCGAAATATCCCAGCATGTTCTACCGCGCGCCCGGCTCGCTGGTCGGGCATCGGGCCGCCATCGTGCGGCCGCGCGAATCCGAACAGCTCGATTACGAAGGTGAAATCGCGCTGGTGATCGGCCGCGCCGGCCGCCGCATCGCGCAAGGTGAGGCGCTTGAATACGTTGCCGGCGTCACGCTGTGCAACGAGGGGACGGTGCGCGACTGGACGCGGCACGGCAAATTCAACGTGACGCAGGGCAAGAATTTCGACGCCAGCGGCAGCATTGGCCCCTGGCTGGTGACCGCCGACGAGATCGATCTCACGCAGCCGCTGCATCTGACGGTGAAGGTCAATGGCGAAATCACCCAGGACGATTCCACCGCGAGTTTGATCAAGTCGTTTTCCGAACTGATTGCCTATGTCAGCACCTTCATGACGCTCAAGCCCGGCGATATCATGGTTACCGGTACGCCGGTGAAGCTCGGTCCGCGCAGCGACCCGCCGGTTTGGCTCAAGCCCGGCGATGTGGTGGAAATTGAAGTCACGGAGATCGGCGTTTTGCGCAACAGTGTGGTGGCGGAAGCATGAACGACGCGCCCAAACCCACGAACCACGAGCAAAAAGCGGTCTGCGTTATGGCCTGGCCGGCAGGCCATTCGCGCTCGCCGCTGATCCACAATTATTGGATCAAGCAGCACAATCTGGATGCCGAATACCGGCGCGAGGCGGTGCCGCCGGAAAAATTTCCCGAATTCGTCACGCACCTGCGCGCGCACGGCTATATCGGCGGCAACGTCACGGTGCCGCACAAGCGGACGGCGCTTGAGCACACAGAACCGGACGAGCGCGCCAGAGCCGTCGGCGCCGCCAATACGCTGTGGTACGACGGCGATATTCTGCGCTCGACCAATACCGACGTGGACGGCTTCCTCGCCAATCTCGACGCTGCAACGCCCGGCTGGGACCGCGGACTGGAAACCGCCGCGGTGCTGGGCGCCGGCGGTGGCGCGCGCGCGGTGGTGTTCGCGCTGATCCAGCGCAACGTCGGACGTATCTACGTGATCAACCGCACGCTCGCGCACGCGGAAACGATCAAAAAGAAATTCGGCGCAAGGGTGCATCTCGCTGCCTGGGAAGAAACGACGGGGCTGCTGGGCGGCGCCGGTCTCCTGGTCAACACCACGACTTTGGGGATGGTTGGGGAGCCGCCGCTCGATATCAATCTGCGCTGTCCGGCCTCGATGGTGGTGGCGGACTTGGTCTACGCACCGCTCGAGACCGGGCTGTTGAAGCTCGCGCGCCAGCGCGGCCTGCGCACCGCCGACGGGCTCGGCATGCTGCTGCATCAGGCGGTGGGCGGCTTCCAACGCTGGTTCGGCGTCAAGCCCGAAGTGACACAGGAATTGCGCGTGCTGGTGGAAGTCGATTTGAGCACGACGGCGCCCGGTGCCCCCAGAGAAGCCCCAAAAGAAGAAGAGCCTAAGCCCAAGGTCAAGCGGCCCCGGCGGAATAAAAAACGCGGCGAGGGGTTTTCCGCCTGATGACCCGGCGCAACGCCGCCGGCGGCATGGGAAGGACATTATGGCGATAGTGAATATGACGCGGCGCGCGCTCGGTTTGGCCGTGGCGCTGGGCTTGGCGGCGGGTGCCGCTTTCGCGCAGCAGCCGGGCCGCATCCGCGGCCAGATCGAAAAGGCCGACGGCGGCATGCTGACGATGAAGACGCGCGACGGCGCCATGTTGAACGTGAAGGTGGACGAGAAGGCGCGCGTGTCGGCGCTGCTCAAGGCCTCGCTCGCCGACATCAAGGCCGACAGCTTCATCGGTATCGCCGGCGTGCCGCAGCCGGACGGCGGCATCCAGGCGTTCTCGATTCACATCTTCCTGCCGGCGCAGCGCGGCGTCGTGCCCGACCGGCACGGACCCTGGGATGCGCGGCCGGGCAGCACCATGACCAATGCCTATGTCGAGAGCATGGTCGCCGGAAAGGACGGCGAAGCGCTGATGGTGAAATACAAGGACGGCGAGAAAAAAATCATCGTCGCCAAGGACACGGTGATCGCCGCGGCCGCGGTTGGCAGCAAGGATGAGCTCAAAGCCGGTGCGCAGATCATCATCTTCGGATGGGACAAGCAGCCGGACGGCTCGGTGCTGGCGAAGTCGCTGTATGTCGGCCGCGGCGTCAAGCCGGCGATGTAGGCATGGTCATGCGGCTTGCCATTGCGGCGGCGATTTTAGCGGCCGGGGCTGCGGCTTACGCGCAGCAGCCGGCGACGTTGCGTGTTTCCGGCACGGTCGCGAGTTTCGACGGCAGCGTGCTCGCGATTAATTCTCCCAAGCTCGGCGCGGCGAAGGTCAATCTCACCGGCGATGTGGCGGTGTTCGGCGTGAGCAAGGCGACGGTCGCCGACATCAAGCCGGGCGCCTATATCGGTGTCGGCGCCATGCCGCAGCCGGACGGCAGCCAGCGCGCCATCCAGGTGACGGTATTCGCCGAAGTGCAGCGCGGGTTGGGCGAGGGCCATCGGCCCTGGGATGCGCGGCCGAACAGCACCATGACCAATGGCGCCGTCGAGCAGACCGTGGCCGGGGTGAACGGCCCGGTGGTGATGGTCAAGTACAAGGGCGGCGAGCAGAAGATCGTGGTGCCGCCCGACGCGACCATCCTGGCCTATTCGGTCGGCGACAAAAGTGAACTCAAGCCGGGCGCGCACGTCGCCATCGTCCGCGCGCTGAAGAAGCCGGACGGCGAGCTTGAGGCCAACCGCGTCAATGTCGGGCGCGGCGAGGTGGTGCCGCAATAGCGTGGCGCGTCGGCGCATGCGCCGAGCCGGGCGCAGTAACGCCGAGATCGCCGGCGAGCTCCGGCATTTCGCGCATCAACCGCAGCAGCCGGTTGCGGCCACCGACGATGTGTGCCTCGCGCTGATCCTCGACCGGGCGGCGCACCTCGTCGGCGCGCGTGAGGCTGTCGATGTCGGCGCCGTGCTCGGCCAGCCGCGCGAGCAGCACGGTCAGATCCTCGAGTTGGTCGGCCACCACATGGATGACCCCGGATTCCGCCTGCACCCGGCCGGCGACCGCCACATAGCGCGCGCCCAGCACCACCGGCCGTACGCGCTCGAACACTTTCGGCCAGACGATGACGTTGGCGACCGCACTTTCGTCCTCGATGGTCATGAACACCACGCCTTTGGCCGAGCCCGGCCGCTGCCGGCAGGTGACCAGTCCGGAAATCTTCACGCGCGTATTGTTGGCGATGCCGCGCAGCGCCTCGTTGCACAGGATTTTTCGGTGCTCAAGATCGGCGCGCAGAAACTGCGCCGGATGTGCGCGCAAGGACAGGCGCAGGAAGCGATAGTCGTTCACGACTTCCTCGCCCAGCGGCATGGGCGGCAGGGCAACGTCGGGTTCGCGGCTTTCTTCCCTCTCCCCGTTTACGAGGAGAGGGTGGCGAGCGGCGAAGCTGTGAGCCGGGTGAGGGGGCCTATCGAATTGTTCAGGCTGTGGCGACGCCCCCTCACCCGATCCACCATCGCCTTGCGATGGTGGATCGACCTCTCCTCGCACGCGGGGAGAGGTGAAGGAAGCAAACAACGGTAAATCATCATCCCGGTCGCCGACGCGGCCGAGCGCTTTTGCCGCCCATAGCGCCTCGCGGCGGGTCAATCCGAGCGAGGCGAACGCATCGGCGTCGGCCAGCCGCTCCAACACGCGCGGCGTGAGGCCGGTGCGTAGCCAGACGTCGCGGAGGGAGTCGTAGGGTGCCGACTCATGTCCCGGATGCGGTGCGGCACGAAGTGCTGCGCCGCTGATCCGGGACCGTTCCATATGCTGGCGGTCGGGAAGCTCCCGGGTCTGCAGCGCATCAC
>JBOHII010000370.1:0-4162 GCA_050725955.1 Pseudolabrys sp.
ACCAAATCCTGTATGGCACCGGCCAGCAGACCAAGACGCCTTACGTGCTCGAAAAACGCATTCTGGTCTCGGGCGCCGATTTGACCGACGCACAGCCGGGCTTCGACCAGCGCACCAGCGAGCCGATCGTGTCGTTCCGCTTCAACACCAGTGGCGCGCGCAAATTCGCGCAGGTAACGCAGGAAAACGTCGGTAAGCCATTTGCGATCGTGCTCGACAATCAGGTGATCTCGGCGCCAGTCATCCGCGAGCCGATCCTCGGCGGCTCCGGCCAGATTTCCGGCAGCTTCACCGTCCAGCAGGCGAACGACCTCGCCATCCTGCTGCGCGCCGGCGCCCTGCCGGCGCCGCTCACCATCATCGAGGAGCGTACCGTCGGCGCCGGTCTCGGCCAGGATTCGATCGAGAAAGGCAAGCTGGCCGCCTATATGGGCGCGGTGCTGGTCGTCGTCTTCATGCTGGCCACCTACGGCCTCTTTGGGCTGTTCGCCAATATCGCCGTGCTCATCAACGTCTGCATGATCTTCGGCGTGCTGTCGATGCTCGACGCCACGCTGACGCTTCCCGGCATCGCCGGCGTCGTGCTCACGGTCGGCATCGCGGTCGATTCCAACGTGCTGATCTACGAACGCATCCGCGAGGAGGTGCGTGGCGGCCGCACGCCGATCAATGCCATCGACGCCGGTTTCTCACGCGCGCTCGCCACTATTCTGGACTCCAACATCACCACCTTCATCGCCGCCGCGGTGCTGTTCTATATCGGCACCGGCCCGGTGCGCGGCTTTGCCGTCACGCTCGGCATCGGCATCATCACCACGGTGTTCACCGCCTTCACCCTGACGCGGCTGATCGTCGCCACCTGGGTGCGCTGGCGGCGTCCCCAGCGTGTTCCGATTTAAGGGGAATTGCCCGTGCGCCTGCTTCGCATCGTACCGGACGACACCAAATTCGATTTTATGCGCTTCAGTCGCATCAGCTTTCCCATTTCGGCGCTTATGTCGATCCTGGCAATTTCGCTCTATTTCTTTCACGGCCTGAATTTCGGCATCGACTTCAAAGGCGGCACCCTGATCGAGGTGCAGACCAAGACCGGCGACGCGGATCTCGCGAAAATGCGCGCAACGCTCGGTGGGCTCGGCCTCGGCGAGGTTCAGTTGCAGCAATTCGGCGCCCCCAACGACGTGCTGATCCGCATCGCCGAGCAACCGGGCGGCGACGAGGCGCAGCAGCAGGCGGTGACCAAGGCCCGCGGCGCGTTGGGCGATGCCTATAATTACCGGCGCGTCGAAGTGGTCGGCCCGCGCGTGTCCGGCGAATTGCTGTCCTACGGCGTGATTGGGCTGGGATTGGCGATTTTCTGCATTCTTATTTATCTCTGGTTCCGATTCGAATGGCAGTTCGCGCTCGGCGCTATGATCGCCAACGTGCACGATATCGTGCTTACTATCGGTTTCATGTCGGTCACGCAGATAGACTTCGACCTCACCAGCATCGCGGCGCTGCTGACGATCCTCGGCTATTCGCTTAACGATACGGTCGTCATCTACGACCGAATTCGTGAAATGCTCCGCCGCTACAAGAAACTGCCTATGCCGGAATTGCTCAACGCCTCGGTAAACCAGACGCTTTCGCGATCGGTGATTACGCACGTCACCGTGTCGCTCGCCTTGCTCGCGTTGCTGTTGTTCGGCGGAGAGGCCATCCACTCCTTTACTGCCACCATGATGTTTGGCGTGGTGCTGGTCGGCACCTATACATCGGTTTTCATCGCCTCACCGATCCTGATCTATCTCGGGGTCGGGCGCGGCGCCGACGCGCTCACCCGCGCCGAGACGAAGAACGAAAAGCCCTGACAATGGCGGCCGGCGTCGATGCCCCGCATCTGCCGAATCCGGCGCCGATCGACTCATATGGCAACGGCGGTTTTCGCTTCGGCGGCATGTCGCACCGCGGCTCTCTGCTTTGTTTGCCGGACGGCATCTGGGCCTGGCCGGTCGCAAGCGTCGCCGAATTGAGCGAGGCCACATTGGCGCCGGTGTTCGCGCGGGCGGAGGCGCTCGATCTGTTCCTGATCGGCGGCGGGCGCAATCCCTTTACGCTGACGGAGGCCCTGCGGGCGCGCTTCCGCGCGCTGTCGATTTCGGTCGATTGCCTGGCCACCGGTCCGGCGGCGCAAACCTACAATATCCTGCTCGGAGAAAAGCGGCGTGTGGCGGCGGGACTGATCGCGGTCGATTGATTTAGACTGCATTTATGAACAATTTCGAGCATTGCGCCGCGCTGGTGCGCGAGGCCGACCGGGACCGTTATCTGGCGAGCCTGTTCGCGCCGGCCGAGCATCGCGACGCGCTTTACGCGCTGTACGCTTTCAATGTGGAGGTTTCGCGCGTGCGCGATCTCGCGCGTGAGCCGATCCCGGGCGAAATCCGCCTGCAATGGTGGCGTGAGGTGCTTGCCGGCGAGCGGGAGGGCGAGGCGGCCGCGCATCCGGTCGGGGCAGCGCTGCGCGCGACGTTGTCGCGCTACGGGTTTGTGGCGACGCCACTGCTCGAATTGATCGACGCGCGCACGTTCGATCTCTATGACGAGCCGATGGCGAGCGCCGATGCGCTTGAACTCTATGCGATCCGCACGCAATCGCCGATTTTCGCCATGGCTGCAGGAATTTTGAGTGGCGGCGCCGTGGCGGGCGAACTGTTTACGTTGGATGCGAGCGTCGCCTTTGCCATTGCGGGCATCTTGCGCAATTTCGGGCGCAACACGGCGCGCCGGCAGCTTTGTGTGCCGATGGAAATCCTCGAGCGGCACGCCGTCAAGCCGGCTGATATTTTTGCCGCGCGGGTGACCGCGCCGTTGCTTTCCGCGCTCGCCGAGATGCGCGCCATCGTCCGCAGGCATCTCGCCGCCGCGCGGGAGAAATTGAAGCCCGCGCCGGCGGAAATCATGCCGGCGTTTCTCCCCGTCGCACTGGTCGGTCCGCAGATTCGGGGCATGGAACGTGCAAACTATCGGCCGTTCCAGCCACAAGTGATGTCGCCATTGCGGCGACAATGGCTGCTGTGGCGCGCGGCGCGCGATCCGGGGCAGATATTCCAGGCGTGACACCCGCGGCGGGCGAGATGATCCGCAAAATCACGCGCTTTCGCCGTGAAGTTACGCTGGCTCGAGCTCAACCCAATTTACCGCAAGACCCAACCATCGAGAATCCTGGCTTGTCTCCGACAGGTCCATCGGCCGCGCCGTATTCGCGATTTCGAGCGTGATTCCGAAATCCCGCTCAGGCTTCGCCATTGTGGCACGATCTATGTGCGCTTGGAGCAAATACGAACCTTCGGGAAGCCGGTTCGCGCGGTATGCGAGTGCCTGTTCGTGAATTGACAGCTTCAGGGTGTTGAGCGCGTTATCGACCGCGTGGAGGATGTGAATTCGCGCGGCGAGATCGCGATCGACAACAACGGGTAGATCGATTGTTACGCGCCGACTGGGCCCCGTCCAGCGAAACGAGCCGAACCGCGGATGGTTTTCCAGCTCATGCCATTCGAAAGGCATGTCCTGGCCGGCCATGTCGAACCGCACATTAGTGTCGATATGCCGTAGATTGGCGGGATCGTGTCGGCTATCCAGCCCCTTAAACCGCCGATTTGCCCGGGTAAACCAGCCATCGGAGAGGCCTTTGGTTTGCGGCATCAGGGTCGATTGAGCCTTGCCAGCTACGAATGCCTCTATCAATTCCAGATACGCTTGTTGCCGAAAATCCACGCCAGATTCGATTAATTTCAACATGCCTTCCTGCTCGGCGACCGACCTGGTCCTATAGGCGTCCCGTCGCCACGCGGCGTTAAACTTGAAGCAGGTCAGTTCGCCTGTGGATACAATTTTGCTGATTGCCGCCGCTTCACGAAGGAAGGTGACGTCCGGGGGCGGAACAATCGTATAGGGATCGCGCCATTTGACGACTTTACCAATCGATTTTTTGTGGGCGAAAGCCGATGGTGGTACGAAGTCATGGGAAGTGAAATTTCCGGTTGGAAACACACCCGCCACACGACGGATGCCGGTACCGGGTGGCCCAATCTGGATCATCACGCTGCTGACGATCTCTGCGGACTTATTCTGTGCAGTTCGTAAGACTGCTTCGAGATGGGTCGGATACCAGATATCG
>JBOHII010000371.1:0-3811 GCA_050725955.1 Pseudolabrys sp.
CTCGCCGTCGATGACAAGCCGGCCGGCGTCATCGCCATCGCCGATCCGATAAAGGCGACGACAGCCGCCGCGCTTAAATCGCTCGCCTCCGACGGCATACGCGTGGTGATGTTGACGGGCGACAACCGCACCACTGCACGCGCGATTGCCGAGCGCCTCGGCATTGCCGAGGTCGAAGCGGAAGTCCTGCCCAAGCAAAAAAGCGAAGTGATCGAAAAGCTCGCGCGCGAAGGCCGCATGGTCGCCATGGCTGGCGACGGTGTCAACGACGCCCCGGCGCTCGCCGCAGCCCAAGTCGGCATCGCCATGGGCACCGGCGCCGATGCGGCAATCGAAAGCGCCGGCATCACGCTGCTCAAGGGCGACCTCACCGGGATTGTGAAAGCGCGCGCGCTCTCGAAAGCGGTGATGAGCAATATCCGGCAGAATTTGTTCTTCGCCTTCATCTATAATTCGGCGGGCGTGCCCATCGCGGCCGGAATTCTCTACCCTGCCTTCGGATTGCTGCTTTCTCCAATTATTGCAGCGGCGGCGATGGCGCTATCCTCGGTCAGTGTCGTCGGTAATGCCTTGCGGCTGCGCCGCGCGGCCCTCTAAGGACGGGCTTATGCTTCGTGTTCTGCTGGTATCGAGCCTGTTGGCCTCTAGCGGTATGGCTCAGGCTGCCGAATGGCGTCTGGTCCGCGTCAATGCGCCAGCCCGCGTGAGCGCGATCGAAACCGTCGACGGCAAGGCCCAAGTCAATGCCGGCGGGCTCTGGTATAAAATCGCGCTCGCGGGCGAACACGTATCGCTCAAGTTCATCGACACGCCGGCGCATCCAAAACTGCCCGACGGCGCGCTGCCCGACGGCCACGTCGCCACCGGCAGTCACGACATCGCCCGCGCCTGGCTGGCCGAGCCGGTGACCCGTTACGACCACGGTATCCTCGGCGACAAGATCGAGGCCGGCAGCCTGGTGATCGAGACGCGCGACGGCGAGCGCCATACGGTGCGCCTGAAAAGCGATGCGGTCTTCGAGGATCTCAAGCCGCGTCTCGCCGATCTCGATGGCGACGGCCATGACGAGGTTATCGTGGTGAAGTCCTATCTCAAGCGCGGCTCTGCCCTGGCGGTAATCGCCGAGCGGCGCGGCAAATACGAGATCGTCGCCGAAACGCCGCCGCTTGGCGGCCCGCACCGCTGGCTCGATCCCGCAGGGATCTTCGACTTCAACGGCGATGGCAAAACCGACATAGCGCTGGTGCGGCAGCCGCATGTGATTGGTTCGCTCGAATTGTGGAGCCTGCGCGGCGGCGAGTTGCATAAAGTCGCCGAATTGGCCGACATCGCCAATCACATCGCCGGCACCCGCGCCATCGATATGGCGGCCGTCGCCGATTTCGACGGCGACGGCGTCGCCGACATCGCCGCGCCCTCGCTCGATCGCAGCCGCCTGCGCATCGTCAGTTTTACGCCGACCCCGCGCGAGATCGCCAGCGTCCCGCTGCCGGCCAAGGCGGCGACCAATCTCGGCCTGGTTGCGGAAGGCGCCGGCCCGCCGGCAATCGCGCTCGGTCTTGCCGATGGGACGCTGGCGCTCGTCCGGCGCACGCAATAAATCGGTTCAGTGGATGGCGGCGTCGCTCGTGCGCGCGGCTGGAGCCGTGCTGGCGGCCGCGGTTTCACAATGTTTTGCGACCGCGGCGGCGCGCAATTCGTTGATCTCGCCGCGCACCGTGAGGTAGTCCGGTTGGTAGGCTATCGAGGAAACCAGGCGGCCACCGGCGTCGACGCCGGCTTTCGCCATTAGTTGCTCGAGTTGCCGTTCGTGCGCTGCTTGGACTTTGGCCTCCCGCGCAATGTCGGCGCAAGTGTAGAGCGTATATTTGGCGGGCGAGACCACGAAATGGGCGAGCTGATCGTCCGACATCGCGCAGCCGGCCAGCGCGAACGCGGCCAGCGCGGCACAAAAAGGCAAAGTAACGGACAGACGGCTGTGCATGGTCGTCAGCTAAGCCCGACGATAACGGCAAAATGCTGGTGCGGACGCCGGGACTCGAACCCGGACGGGATTACTCCCAATGGATTTTAAGTCCCTTGCGTCTACCATTCCGCCACGTCCGCAATGTGGCCTTCACCCCCGCACGCGGGGGCGAACCACGCGCGGGCGTATCGTCATCTCATTTCGGTAATAACGCGGCCCAAACGGAGTCCCAGTCCTTGCCGGACGGATCGAGCACCCGGCCGTCCTTCTCGAAGAACTTGTTGGGGATCTGGAACATGGCGACGAATGTGCCGCCGTTTGGCGACCAGGCGGTGTGCCGGCTGCCCGGGTCGCGCCAGACGAACTCGCCGGTCTTCACCACCGTGCCGGTGTCGGGGCCTTCCTTGTCGACCAGCGAACCTTCCAGCACATAAGTCTGCTCGATCAAGACGTGTTCGTGATCCGGGATTTCCGCACCCGGCTCCATCTTGAACAGCATCGTCGCCACGCCGCTCTTGGCGTCGAACAGCAGCGACTTGATCTTGCAGCCGGGAAAGCGCGTGTCCTGCCACGGCATCTCGGCGGGCTTGATGTGGTGCGAGCGCCCTTCATGAGTTGCGGCCTGTTTGGCGGCGGCGGTCATGGCGAAATCCTCCTCGTTGCTCTTGGCGCGAAGTCTAGCCGATTTCGCGTGGCGTTGCGTCCCTAACCTATCGCCTTAATCCCCACCCTCGCGGATCGGCGGCGAAAAGGCCAAAGCCGTATCCCAGGGGAAATAGATCCAGGTGTCCTGCGACACTTCGGTAATGAAGGTATCGACCAGCGGCCGCCCCATGGGCTTGGCATAGACGGCGGCGAAATGCGCCGACGGCAGAATATCGCGCACCACGCGCGCGGTTTTGCCGGTGTCGACGAGGTCGTCGACGATCAGCACGCCCTTGCCCTCGCCGCGCATCGAGGTGATCTCGGGCGCCACGCCCTTCATCACCTTCAGCTCGCCTTGGTTCTTGTAGTCGTGATAGCTGGCGATACAGATGGTCTCGATGATGCGCACGTTGAGTTCGCGCGCCACCACTGCCGCCGGCACCAAGCCGCCGCGAGTGATGCAGACGATGGCATCGAACGGCCCCGCCTCGTGCAGCCGCCAGGCAAGCGCACGCGAGTCGCGATGGAACTGGTCCCAGGAGACGGGGAAGATTTTTTCCGGACGCGGTGAGCTTTCGGGTTGCAGGTTGGGCATGGGTTTTCTCTCGCTGCGCTACCGCGCCGTAGCCGCCAATTGCGACTTCACTTTTTGCAGCATGTCCTCGACCGCGCCCTTCGCGACTTGCAGCTTCGCCGGATAGCGCGAGCGCACCACGATATTGGTGTTGGGGCCGAGTTTCTCGTCGAAGAACGGATAGCTGCCGATAATTGTCTCCGGATTGGCCTTGGCGATGGCGCCCAATTCGGTGCCGACGTCACCTTCCTTGGCGTCGGCGCGGATAGTCTCCGACAACAGCTTGGCGCCGGTTTTCAGTTTCGGCGCCACTTCATCGACCATTGCCTGCATTATCGCCGGCACGCCGGCCATCACGATCACGTTGCCGATCCAGAAGCCGGGCGCGCCCGACACTTTGTTCTTAACCAGCGCGGCGCCTTGCGGGATGCGCGCCATGCGCAGGCGCGCCTCGTTGAGCTCGCCGCCGATCTTGGCCATGCGTTCCTTGAGGATCGCGACCGCCTCCGGGTGATAATCGATCGAAACGCCGAAGGCCTTGGCCACGCATTCGGCGGTGATGTCGTCGTGCGTCGGTCCGATGCCGCCGGTGGTAAAGACATATGTGTAGGTGATGCGCAGGGCAT
>JBOHII010000372.1:0-14026 GCA_050725955.1 Pseudolabrys sp.
CCAGTCGCTTCTTGACGGCGGCATCGACGCGGACGGTAAAAGTTGTGGAGGACATGCGCCCGACCTCATTTGTGATCGAATGTATACATTATAGCACAACATCGCCGAAGCGCAATCAAGTCCCGCGAGTGCTGCGCCGGTTTACTCCAACTGTCATCGTCCGCAACTGGACGATCCAATAATCGCGATCGGGTCCGTGATCGCTCGGTCGCCGCTTTTTCCGGGGACGACAAGACAATGCCTACTCGCACTTCTTCAACACCGGCGTCTTGCTGCCGCGCGCCAGCACGATGCCGCCTCTGACGCGCACCTCCCCGCCCTCCGGCTGGTTGAACATTGTGCGCCGCGTACCGTTGCGAACGAGGAATACCAGCTTCTGGCGTTGCTCGTTTTCAGCTCCGGGCTGGAAGATCACCTCGACCGCCAGACGATCGTCGGAAAGCCGTTGCGCCGACAGCATGCTGTAATGGTTGACCGCGTAGCCGGGACCGAGATTGTGGTCCTCCTGCACCAGCCCGGGGCTCGGCGTCGTGACGCTGACATGCGGATCGGCCGGCGAAGGCGCCTTGTCGCAGTCGGTTGCCCAGGTGCCGAACAGGCCGAACTGCTGGAACAACTCATCTGCCGACGCCGCCTTAACTGCGGCGGGCAAGGCGGTCGTGAAAGCAAGCACCATGACCGCCGCTAAACGCATGACGTTTACAACTCCGACACAACAAATTCCGTGTGGACCATAGCAGCGCGCCGCGCTTCGGCAATCGAGGCCGCGCATGGGGCTTTAGCAAAACCGCGGTGTGGCTTTATTACTGCGGAAACTTCAGGTTTGCAGCCTTCACAACATCGCCGAAAGTCTTGATGTCCGTTTCGATCACTTTCGCAAACGCTGCCCCGGTCGGCCCGCCCGGCGTCACCGCCATTTTCTTCAGGCCATTCTGCACGGCCGGATCGGCAAGCGCGCGGCCGAGTTCGCGCGTGAGTTTGGCGACGATCGGCGCCGGCGTGCCGGCCGGAACGAAGAACCCGCTCCACAGGTGGGTGTTGATTTCGGGATAGCCGGCCTCCGCCATGCTCGGCACGTCCGGTAGTTCCGGCGACCGCTCCGAGCCGGTGACCGCCAAGGCGCGGGTCTTGCCGCCTTTCACCAGCGGAACCGCCGGCCCGCCGTCGGAAATGGTGAACAGGCACTGTTCGCTCACCACGCAAAGATTTGATTCATTGCTGCCTTTGAAGGGGATCGCCACGGCCGGCATGCCGGTCTTCAGCTTCAATAGCTCGCTGGCGATGGTGAAGGGCGGCGCCGAGGTGCCGTAATTCGACTTGTCCGGATGCGCCTTGGCCCAGGCCACCAGTTCCTTCACGTTCTTGACCGGATGATCGGCCGGCACCACGAGAAACAGCGGGAACGAGGCGATCATATTAAGCGGGATGAAGCTCTTGGTCGGATGATAGGGAAGTTTGGGATAGATGGCGGCGGCTATCGCCATCTGTCCGGTGGCGGCGACCAAAACGGTATAGCCATCCGGCGCCTGGGTAGCCGCGTAGGTGGATGAGATGCGGCCGCCGGCGCCCGGCTTATTCTCGATCACGACGGTGGCGCCGGTATTCTCCTGGAACTTATTCGCCACCAGGCGGGCAAAGATGTCGTTGCCGCCACCGGCGGCGAAGCCGACGATGAAACGGATGGGGCGGTTGGGATAGGCATCCTCGGCGCGCGCCGGCCCGGCCGCGGCCAGAATCATTCCCGCCAACAGGCAAGCCATCAGATTGCGAATTTTCATTGTAAACCTCCCGCACCCTGTCTCTCTCGGACGGTGTTGAGCAAAAGCGTACACCGCCCGGCGCCGATCGGAAATGCCCCGTCCCCAATGTGCTAGGCTTGGCGGAACAATGACCCCGCCCTAGGCCGGATGACCGCAGCTCACTCACCCACAGCCGGCCGCCCCGCAGTCAGGCCAGACCTTTTCGGCCATCCGCGCGGGCTCACTTTTCTGTTTACGACCGAAATGTGGGAGCGCTTTTCCTACTACGGCATGCGCGCGCTGCTGGTGCTCTACATGATCAATTATCTGTTCGCGCCGCACCGCGCCGGTCAGGTGCTCGGCCTCGCCGCCTTCCGGAATGCGCTCGAATTCGTGTTCGGCCCGCTGGCGCCGCAGCCGCTTGCCTCGCAGATCTACGGCTTCTACACCGGCTTCGTCTATCTCACGCCCATCTTCGGCGGTGTCCTGGCCGATCGCGTGCTCGGTCAGCGCCGCACCGTCATCCTCGGCGCGGCGCTGATGGCGGTCGGCCATTTCATGATGGCGTTCGAGCATCTGTTTTTGTTCGCGCTCGGCTTTCTCATTCTCGGCAACGGCTGCTTCAAGCCGAACATCTCGACCCAGGTCGGCAGTCTCTACGCTCCCGGTGACCGCCGCCGCGACCGCGCCTTCCCGATCTTCTATGTCGGCATCAATCTCGGCGCGTTTCTGGCGCCGCTCGTCTGCGGCACGCTGGGCGAGGAACTCGGCTGGCATTACGGCTTCGCCGCCGCCGGCGTCGGCATGACCGCGGGCCTGATTATTTATCTCATCGCCACGCCGGCGCTGCCACGTGACGCCTTCGTCGCACGCGATCCGGCTCTCAAGATCGGCCGCGACGGCTGGCGCGCGATCGGCGCGATCCTGGTGCTGTTCATCCCATCCAGCCTGTTCTGGGCGGCCTATGAGCAGCAGGGCAACACCATCGTGCTGTGGGCGGACCAATTCACCGACCGGCATTTTCTCGGCGGCGAAATACCGGTCACCTGGTTCCAGACGTTCAATCCGTTCATGATCTTCGCCTTCACGCCGTTTGTCGTCGCGCTCTGGCGCTGGCAAAGCACGCGCGAACCCTCGACGGTGACGAAGCTCGCCATTGGCTGCCTGCTCGGCGCGCTGGCGTGGCTGATCATGTATGCCGCGGCGCAGGTCACCGGTGACGGCAAGGCGAGTTGGCTGTGGCTGTTCGCCTTTTTCGCCGTACTCACCGTCGGCGAGCTCTATCTTTCGCCCACCAGCCTTTCGCTCATCACCAAGATTGCGCCGGCCGGCTTCCTGTCGATGATGATGGGGCTTTGGCTCGCTACTTATTTCGCCGGCGGCTTCCTCGGCGGCATTCTCGGCACCTTCTGGTCGAGCATGAGCAAGCCGAATTTCTTTCTCATGCTGGCGGCAATTTCCGGCGCCTCCGGCCTGTTCATCGCGCTGGTCAGCCGTCCGCTGCGCGCGGTGCTCAAGGACTAATCGAGCGGCAGCCCGACATATTGCTCGGCCAGCATCTTCGAGGCGGCTTGCGAACGCGTGATGTAATCCAAATCGGAAAGCTGGCGGCGGCGATCGAAGGCCGACTCGGCCGGGAAGCGATGCAGGATCTGCGTCATCCACCAGGAAAACCGCTGCGCATACCAGACCCGGCGCAGGCACGTTGCGGAATATTTCTCCAGGCCGTCGTTGCGCTGGCTTTTGTAGAACGCCTCAAGCGCGCGCGACAGGTACACCACGTCGGCAAACGCCAGGTTCATGCCCTTGGCGCCGGTCGGAGGCACAATATGCGCGCTGTCGCCGGCGAGGAACAGGCGGCCGTGCTGCATCGGCTCGACCACAAAGCTGCGCATCGGCGTGATGCCCTTCTGCACCATCGTGCCCTCGACGAGCTTGCGCGCGCCTCCCAGCCGCTTATGCAGTTCGTCCCAGATGCGCGCGTCGGACCAGTTCTCGATCTCCTCGTCGTGATCGCATTGCAGATAAAGCCGCGCCAGCGACATCGAGCGCATGGTGTAGAGCGCGAAGCCGCGATCGGTGTAGGAATAGATCAGCTCGTGATCGGGCGGCGGGCTCTCCGACAAAATGCCGAGCCAGCCGAACGGATAATCGCGTTCGAACACGCTCAGCACGCCGTCGGGAATACTCGGCCGGCAGATGCCGTGGAAACCGTCGCAGCCGGCGATGAAGTCGCAATCGATCTCCTGCGCCTTGCTTGCGTGCGTGAAGCGGATCTTCGGCCGCGCCGCGGTCAGCTCATGCACGCTGACGCCGTCGACCTCGAATAATAGCGGCCCTCCGTCGGCGAGCCGCCGCACCACCATGTCTTTCACAACTTCCTGTTGGCCGTAGATGGTGACGCGCTTGTCGACCAGCGCCTTGAAATCGATGCGGTGCAGTTCGCCGTTGATGCCGATATTGATGCCGTAATGGAGCACGCCTTCGCGCTTCATGCGTTCGCCGACGCCGACATCGGCAAGCAGATCTGCGGCCCAATGCTCGATCAGCCCGGCGCGGATGCGGTTTTCGATGTAATCGCGGCTGCGGTTCTCGATAATGATCGACTCGATGCCGGCGAGATGCAGCAACCGCGCCAGCATCAACCCTGCCGGCCCCGCTCCAATAATGCCGACCTGCGTGCGCATGCTTTGTGCTCCGGCGGAGGATCGAACGTCCTATAGGAGCAGCGCCTGGCTCACGCAAATGGACGAATGCCGGAAAGACTTGGATTTTTCGGACAATCAGCTCGGATGCCGTAACACGGCACTTGCGCCTTGGCGGCGGTTCAGGCGGCGAGCCAATCCGCCAGCGCTGCGTTCACCGCCTCGGGCTGCTCGATCGTGGTGAGATGGCCGCTATCGGCAACGGCGGTGAACTTCGCGTCGCCGATGCCGTCGGCGATTTCCTTGTTGAGCTCGGGCGGCGTCGCGACGTCGTCCGCGCCGACCAGCACCAAAGTCGGGCAATGAATGGACGCGAGCAAAGGGCGCGAATCCGGCCGCGACATGATCGCCTTTAGCTGGCGCACGAAGGTCTCCGGGCCCGTTTCCTCAATCATTTGACGCACGATCCCGGTGAGCCGCGCGTCGCGTTGATGCTTGGGATTGAGATAGCGCGGGATCGACAGGTCGGGAATTTCCCCATAGCGGCCGCCTTCCGCCATGGCGATTTGCGTCTTGCGTCCGGCGGTCTGCTCCGGCGTGTCGGCGCGCGCCGATGTGTCGAGCAGCGCGAGTTTCACGATGCGCTCGGGCGCAAGCCGCAGCATGGCGAAGGCGACATAGCCGCCCATTGACAGGCCGGCGAGCGCGAAACGCGGCGGCGCGTCCTCGAGAATGCGCGCGGCGATCGCGGCCATGTCGGCGTCGCGCCGGTGATCTGCGACCGCCACCTGCCCGAACGGCCAAAGCGCGGCGACCTGCGCGCCATAAAGCCGCGCCGTGCAGGTCAGGCCCGGCACCAGAACAAGCGGCAATCCTTGCGTCATCGATCGCTCTCCCGTGCGCAATAAATAAGTGATTTATCTCACATTCTCTGGATCGTGGTTACGAACTTTAGCACGTCAAGTCAGCAATCCGGTTGCGGCCAAAAGCGCGCAATTGTAGTGTTCGGGTACTTGTGGCTGCATGCCGAGCAGGAAAATCGGCGACAACGCGATCAGCAGAGGGGCGCGCCATGCGTATCGCAAAGATCATTTTCTTCATCACCACGTTTGTTTTTGCTGCCCACGCCGCCGACGCCAAGCCCTTCACCCACCTTTGGGTTTTCGGCGACAGTACCGTTGACACTGGCTGGTACAAGGTGCCCAAGAAAAACAGCGACCCGCCAACCTACAGCGGCAATTCAAACTTCGATGCGTGGCTCGCCCCGATACCGCCCGATACCCAAACCGGCGCGCAGAAATGGAACATCGGTAAACCAACGGTCAATCCCAAACGGATATCGGTGCAGGAGCTGGCGCATATTCTCGGCGTCGGCGCGCGACCGCACAATCAGAAAAACCAGGCAAATGTGCCGGGGACGAATTACGCCACCAGCGGTGCGCGCAATAAGGAAGTCAACGCCGCGGGTTCGGGGCGTTTCCCCAATGCCATCCCGACGCGGACTCAGATCGAGCATTATCTCGCGAGCTACACGCCCAACGGCAAAGCTCTCTATGTCATCAGTTCGGGCGGCAACGACGTGCAAGCCGCCCTGGACGCGAACAATGCTGTTTGCACGGATTCGGCCCAATCCGATTCCCAGACGGCGGCAAACGAGCTGGCGAACAAGATCAATGCACTGCAAGGACAAAATGCCAAATACATCATCGTGGCCAATCAGCCGGAATCGTTCGGCGGAACCGACAAGGAAAAATGTCGCGGCGTCTACGACACGGCGCTCAAGAGCAAACTCGATGCGCTTGGCGTGAGCTACGCCTGGGGCGACGTGAATTCGGTCAGGACGATGATGGAACAACACCCGACCACGTTCGGACTCAATCCATTGTATCTTGGCACCGGTGCTCCGTCCTGCTCGCCGCCCGCCTCGTCGACCGGCATCGGTTCGGACTGGGCCTTTCTTTGCTCGCCGGCCTCGCCAGTTTCGACGCCGAGCAATACCGATACGTCCGAGTTTGCCGATAACAACCACTGGGCTCCGACACCGCAGAAGGTTCTCGGCAGCTATTATTACTGCCTGGCCAAGCAAACATGGCCCGACGTGTTCACCGCGAGCCCGGCGCCTAACCAGCCGTTTACCGCTTGCTCAACCTTCGACCCCAGTTGGAACTGACGGACGGCGACGGCGCAAAACGCCAAAGCCCGGGCGCCGGCGCGCGCGTTTACGATTGCACCTTAGGACCAGGCAACAGCGAAAAGACTAAGCGTTAACGTCACTTATTGCACTGCCGAAGGATTGACATTCGCGCCGGCGCGCCTATGTTCCGCTCAAACGGCTTCGAATAAAGATTCGACCGTCCATTCCCGCGCATCGAAACCCGTTTTTCAAATCCGGCGCGGGCGCCGGGCGGTCGCAACTAAAGGTTATTAGAGATATATGTCCTTTTCTCATCTTGGCTTATCCGCCAAAGTTTTCGCCGCCATTGAATCGGCCGGCTATAAGACCCCGACCCCCATCCAAGACCAAGCTATTCCGCACGTCCTTTCCCGCCGCGACGTGCTCGGCATCGCGCAGACCGGCACTGGCAAGACCGCCGCATTTGTGCTGCCGATGCTCACCATGCTCGAGCAAGGGCGCGCCCGCGCGCGCATGCCGCGCACGCTCATCCTCGAGCCGACGCGCGAACTCGCCGCCCAAGTCGTCGAGCATTTTGAAAAATACGGCAAGAACCACAAACTCAACGTCGCGCTGATCATCGGCGGCGTATCGTTCGACAACCAGGACGCCAAACTCACCCGCGGCGTCGACGTGCTGATCGCGACGCCCGGCCGCCTGCTCGACCACTCCGAGCGCGGCCGTCTGCTGCTCTCCGGCGTCGAACTCCTGGTGATCGACGAGGCCGACCGTATGCTCGACATGGGCTTCATCCCCGACATCGAGCGCATCGGCAAGCTGGTGCCGTTCACGCGTCAGACCCTGTTCTTCACTGCGACCATGCCGCCGGAAATCCAGCGCATCGCCGACACCTTCCTGCACAATCCGGTGCGCGTGGAAGTATCCAAGCCTGCCACCGCCGCCACCACCATCACCCAATTGCTGGTATCAACCGGACGCGATCCGGCCGACAAGCGCGAGACCTTGCGCCGGCTGATCCGCTCGGCCGAGGGCTTCAAGAACGCCATCGTGTTCTGCAACCGTAAGCGCGAGGTCGCGCAGCTGCACCGCTCACTGCTGCAGCACAAGTTCAATGCCGCCGCCCTGCACGGCGACATGGACCAGCCGGCGCGCACCGCCGCGTTGGAGTCGTTCCGCAAGGGCGACGTCACGGTGCTGGTCGCCTCCGACGTCGCCGCGCGCGGCCTCGATATCCCCGCGGTCAGCCACATCTTCAATTTCGACGTGCCGCATCACCCCGACGATTACGTTCACCGCATCGGCCGCACCGGCCGCGCCGGTTTGAGCGGCACCGCCATCACCATCGTCGCGCCGATCGACGGCAAGGCGGTGTCGGCGATCGAACGGCTCATCGGCCAGACCATCCCCTGGATGGGCGAGCCGGCGCCGGCCGAGACCCGTGCGCCGCGCGAAACACGTTCGCACGAGGGCAGCCGCCGCGGCGGGCGCAGCCATGGCCGCGACCGCCAGCCTAAGCCGCATGCCGACACGGATGCCCCGCGCGCCGCCAAGCCGCAGCCGGCGGCGCGCCCGCAGCCGCCGCGCGAGCCTGCTCGCAAACCCGCCGAAGACTTCGACGGCAGCCACCTGCCCGCTTTCCTGCTTCGCCCGGTCTCGCTCAAGGCCTGAAAAAGGGCCGCGTTTTCGGGCGCAATAGGCGCTGTTTTAGCGAAATACTGCGCCATAATTGGTGCAAGTTTACCCCCGATTCATTTCCCTCCCCTACGCTTCCCGCACGTACGCGACGCGGCTGTTGAGCCGCGCGCGTGCGGATTTGCGGGCAGGATGCTTGCAATTAGGAGTTGCGGATGACCGAGCCTGCCGACGAGCACGAACGCACCATGGCGTTCGGGGAAATTGCGCTCGGTCAGATCAAGGCGCTGCGCCAGGCGGCGACGCCGCGCAATTACGAAATTTGGTACGCCTACGCCACCGGTTATCACCCCTCGCTCAACCAGCGCATCAACGAAACGCTCAAGAACAGCGGCGTGCTCGCCGAGAACAATCTGGAAAACATCTATGCGACCTATCTGTCGCCAACCCGGCTGACCGAGCGGATCGACGAGGTCGGCAGCCAGGTCAAGGGTGAGATCGAGCAGGTGATGTCGATGATCGACAGCGCCGCCGGCTCCGCCAACAGCTACACGGAGAGTCTCGCCGGCATGTCGGAAAAAATCGGCCAGTCGAAGGACCGCGAGGGCCTGCGCTCGATCGTGGAAAGCCTGGTGCAGACCACCAAGGAGATGGAGCTCTCCAATATCAAGCTGGAAGAGCGGCTCAGCCAATCCAAACGGGAAATCCTCGACCTCCACGCCAATTTGGAAACAGTGCGCAGCGAAAGCCTCACCGACCCGCTGACCCAGCTCTCCAACCGCAAATTTTTCGACACCACTTTGGAATTTGCCATCAATGAGGCGCGCGCCAATAACGAGGCGCTGTCGCTCTTGCTGACCGACATCGATCATTTCAAGAATTTTAACGACAGTTTCGGTCATTTGACCGGCGACCAGGTGCTCCGTCTGGTGGCGATCTCGATGAAGCAGAACGTCAAGGGCCAGGACACGACGGCGCGTTACGGTGGCGAGGAATTCGCCGTCATTCTGCCGAACACGGTGCTGCGCTCGGCGATGACGGTCGCCGATCACATCCGCCGTGCCGTCATGACGAAGGAATTGATGAAGCGTTCGACCGGCGAGCATCTCGGCCGCGTGACGATTTCGGTCGGCGTCGCGACCCTGCGCAAGACCGACAACGCGCAGTCGCTGATCGAGCGCACCGACGCCTGCCTCTATGCCGCCAAACGCCACGGCCGCAACCGCGTGATGTGCGAGACCGACCCGGAAGTCACCGCCGGCGGCACCGCGCTGCAGGTCGCCTGAGGGCTACTTTCTTTCGAACATGCGGCGCAGATGCCCGGCGCCGAAAGCCGCAAACAAATCCTGGATATGTTCGGGGTCCACGGCGGGCGCGCCCCCATCGGGGGACCTTAGCCTCTACTCCGCCGCACTCTTTGCCGGCGAAAGCTGCACGCTCTCGCCGCAGCCGCAGGCGCCGGTCTGGTTTGGATTGTTGAACACAAACTGCGCCGACAATTTATCGGCCTTGTAGTCCATCTCGGTGCCGAGCAGGAACAAGACCGCCTTGGGATCGACCAGGATCTTGACGCCCTTGTCTTCCACCACCTCGTCGGTCGGCGTCACCGCGTCGGCATACTCCATGGTATATTCCATGCCGGCACAGCCGCCGTTCTTCACGCCGACGCGCACACCCATGACGGGCTTATCGGCGCGCGCCATCACGTCCTTGATGCGCAACGCAGCGGCATCGGTCAGCCGCATCACCTGGGGTCGGGGTCGTGGGGTCGCCATCGTCATCGAATCCTATCTAGTCGCTCGACCGCAAATTACCACATATTGAGCACGAGTCGGGCCTCGTCCGACATCCGGCTCGGGTCCCAGGGCGGGTCCCACACCACGTCCACCTTGGCTTCCTTCACGCCCGCCACGCTGAGCACCGCGTTTTCCACCATGATCGGCAGTTCCTGCGCCGACGGGCAATTGGGCGAGGTCAGCGACATGTCGATCTTGACGGAGCGGTCGTCGCCGATATCGATCTTGTAGATCAGGCCGAGCTCGTAAATGTCGGCCGGGATTTCCGGGTCGTAGACGGTTTTCAGACCGGCGATGATCTCGTCGGTCAGCTTGTTGAGTTCGTCCGCCGGCAGCGCGGGGGAGCCGGTCACGGCGGCGTTCTCCGGCGGCTTTTCCGCCGCGGCGTTATTCTCGGTCGTGGGGGTGTCATCGGTCATGCGAAAAATTCCTGCGCCCTGGCGAGCGAGGCGGCGAGCGTGTCCACCTCGTCCCTTGTGTTGTACATCGCAAACGAAGCGCGGCACGTGGCGGTGAGGCCGAAGCGCGCCAGCAACGGCATCACGCAATGCGTTCCGGCACGGACCGCGACGCCGGAGCGGTCGATGATGGTGGCGACGTCGTGTGGATGCGCGCCCTTGATCTCGAAGGAAACGATCGGCCCCTTGTCCGGCGCGGTGCCGATGATGCGCAGCGAATTGATCGCGCCCAGGCGCTCCTGTGCGTATTTTACCAGCGTGCTTTCGTGCGCGCGGATGCGCGGCTTGCCAACCGAATTGACGTAATCGATGGCCGCACCGAGCCCGATCGCCTGCACGATCGCCGGCGTGCCGGCCTCGAAGCGGTGCGGCGGCACTCCGTAGGTTATTCTGTCCTGGAACACGTCCTGGATCATCTCGCCGCCGCCGTTGAACGGCGGCATGGCGGCGAGCAGATCGTATTTGCCGTACAATACGCCGATGCCGGTCGGGCCGTAGAGCTTGTGGCCGGTGAAAACGTAAAAGTCGCAATCGATGTCGCGCACGTCGACATCCAGATGCACCGCGCCCTGCGCGCCATCGACCAGCACCGGAATGCCGCGCGCATGCGCAAGCTTCACCACTTCTTTCACCGGCACCACGGTACCGAGCGCGTTCGACATCTGGGTGATGGCAACCAGTTTGGTGCGCGGGGAAAGCAGTTTCTCGAACTCGTCGATGAGGAAATTGCCTTCGTCGTCGATGGGCGCCCATTTGATCACGGCGCCCTGCCGCTCGCGCAGGAAATGCCAGGGCACAATGTTGGAATGGTGCTCCATGATCGAGAGCACCATTTCGTCGCCGGCCTTGATGTGCTCGCGCCCGAACGTATAGGCGACCAGGTTGATCGCCTCGGTGGCGTTGCGGGTAAAAACGATCTCTTCCGGCCGCGCCGCATTGACGAAGCGCTGCACCGTCACGCGCGCGGCCTCGTAGGCCTCCGTCGCCTCGTTCGCGAGATAATGCAGGCCGCGATGCACATTGGCGTATTGCTCGGTATAGGCTTTGTGCAATCGGTCGAGCACGGCTCGAGGCTTCTGCGCCGAGGCTGCGTTGTCGAGATAGACCAGCGGCTTGCCATAGACCTGCATGGCCAGCGCCGGAAAATCCGCGCGGATCTTGGCCACGTCGTAGGTTCCGTTGCTGGCGAGCGGCGCGTTCATCACATTCCTCTTGTCCCGGATGCGGTGCGGCGTGCAACGCTGCACCGCTGATCCGGGACCTTTCCAAAATCCGTGTTCGTAACGGTCCCGGTTCTGCACAGCAGCACTGCGTGCTGCAGAGCGCCCGGGACACGAATCGCTCTCATCACCGGCTCCCCAGCCATTTGAGCGCGGCGAACATCAAGGCCTTGCGCACGCCCTCGTGCGCAACCTCCTCGATCGCCTCGTCGATGAAGGCCTGGATCAGCAACGCTTCGGCTTCCGCCGCCGGAATGCCGCGCGACATCAGATAGAATTTCAACCCCGCGTCGGGCGCCGAGGTGGTGGCGCCGTGACCGCAGACCACGTCGTCGGCGAAGATTTCCAGCTCCGGTTTGTTGTCGGCCTCCGCCTCGTCGGACAACAGCAGCGCACGCGTCATCATCTTGGCGTCGGTTTTTTGCGCGTGCGGCTCGACGATGATCTTGCCCTGGAAGATGCCGTGGCTTTCGCCGTCGAGCACGGATTTGAAGCGCTCGCGGCTCACGCAGCCGCCGGCGGCGTGGTTGATCACCAGCGTATTGTCGACGTGCTGGCGGCCCTTGAGCAGGCTCGCGCCGCCGAGCACAGCTTCGGTGCCCGCGCCGGTAAAGCGCACGAAGCTCTGATTGCGCACCACCGCGCCGCCGAGCGTGAAGGCGAAATCCTTGTAGCCGGCCTTGGCGCCGACCGTGGCGCCGAGGCTTGACACCCGCAACGCGCTGCCGCCGTCGCAGCCGATCTGGATATGATCGAGCCGTGCATTGTCGCCGATGACCAGCTCAAGCGCCGAGTTCACCTGGTAATCGACGCCTTCCGGCCCGGTAAACGATTCGATCAGCGTTGCTTGCGCGCCCGGCTCCACGATCACCACCACCCGCGGATACATCGCGGCGGCGGCGTTGCCGGAGAAAACATGTGCGATATGGATCGGCTTGGCGGCCGCGGCGCCACGCTTGACGCGCAGCGCCCCACCACCGCTCATGAAAGCCGTGTTGAGCCAGTGCGCGGGGTCATCGCTGCCGGGAACCTGGTCGAGCCGGTAGTCCGGATTTTCGGCCAAGAATTTGAATATTTCATCGACCGTGACGCCAGGATCGCTGCTCTTGATGTCGCTCCAGGCCGGCTCATAACGGCCGTTGACGATAGCGACGTGCCGCGCCTCGACGCCCGAGAGGATAGGCGCGATGTCACCCTTCGGCTTGACGCCGGCCGGACCCGCCAGGGGCTTCGCCTCGCGCATCAGTGCGCGCAGGTCGGTGAATTTCCATTCTTCGATCCGGCGATGCGGCAGCCCCTTGGCGTCGAAACGACTGAACGCCTCCTCGCGCAGCTTGACGACCGTGCCCTTGCCCGGCAGCGTTGAACGCGCCGCCGCAAAGGCCTCGCTCAGCGCCTGCTCGGCCGCGGTCTTCGTGTTGCGCAGTTCGACGTTCATGACTTGCTTCCTTTCCCTCTCCCCTGGGGGTAGAGGGTGGAGCGCATTGCGAATGCAACGCGAGCCGGGTGAGGGAGCAAGTGACTCTCGATAGTCAGTATCCCCTCACCCGGCGCACTTCGTGCGCCGACGTCTCCCATTCCGAACTCGGGTCTACCCGAGTTCGGCAATTTCAAGTGGCCGAAGTCGGAATCATCCGACTTCGGCTGGAGAGGTGAAGAAAGACTATGACTCATTATCTTCATCACGCCGCCTCGTCCGCGAATTGCGCATAGCCCTTGGCTTCGAGCTCGAGCGCCAGTTCCTTGCCGCCCGATTTCACCACGCGGCCCTTGGCCATCACGTGCACCACGTCGGGCACGATGTAGTTGAGCAGCCGCTGATAATGCGTGATCACGACCATCGAGCGCTCGGGCGAACGCAGCCGGTTGACGCCGTCGGCGACGATCTTGAGCGCGTCGATGTCGAGGCCTGAATCGGTTTCGTCGAGCACGGCAAGCCGCGGCTCCAGCACCGCCATCTGCAAAATCTCGTTGCGCTTCTTCTCGCCGCCGGAAAAGCCGACATTGACCGCCCGGCGCAGCATGTCCTGGCTGATGCCGAGGAACGTGGAAGTCTCGCGCACGCGCTTCATGAATTCCGGCGTGGAGAATTCCTGCTCGCCGCGCCGCTTGCGCTGCGCATTGAGCGCGGTGCGCAGGAAGGTCATGGTGGCGACGCCGGGCACTTCGACCGGATACTGGAACGCCAAAAACAGGCCCTTGGCGGCGCGTTCGTCCGGCGCCATGCCGAGAATGCTCTCGCCGTCGAGCTTCACCTCGCCTTCGGTGACGACATAACTGTCCTTGCCGGCGAGCACATAAGCGAGCGTCGACTTGCCCGAGCCATTAGGGCCCATGAACGCCGCCACCTGGCCGTTCTCCACGGTCAAATTCAGGCCCTTGAGGATTTGCTTGCCCTCGAC
>JBOHII010000373.1:0-2346 GCA_050725955.1 Pseudolabrys sp.
GCAGCGGCACCAAAATGGCCGGCCGTCCAATCGCCGAAAGCTCGGCCACGGTCGATGCGCCGGAGCGCGAAACGATGAGATGGGCGGTCGCCATGCGGGCCGGAAGATCGCCGAAGAACGGCGCGCATTCGGCGGTCAAGCCCAGCCGGGCGTAAGCCGCGCGCACGGCATCGAGATCCTCACCGCGCGCCTGCTGCACAATGCTGAGGCGCGTGCGCAAATCGGCGCGCATAAGTTCGATGGCCTTGGGTACGATCTCGGCCATCACGCGCGCCCCCTGGCTGCCGCCGAACACGAGTAGGCGCAGTTTGCCGCCCGGCGCGGGCGCGGCGTAGGGCGTCATTGCCGCCGCGATCACCTCACGGCGCACCGGGTTCCCGGTGAAAGACACTTTCGTTCGCAAAGCGGCATCGAGATTTTTGATCGTGCGAAAGCCGGTGGCAATCGCCGTCACGCGGGCGGCAAGCAGTCGATTGGCGCGGCCCATGACGCCGTTCTGCTCGTGCAGCACGGTCGGGATGCCGCGGAGCGTCGCCGCCATGAGCGGCGGCACGGTCGGATAGCCGCCGAAACCGACGACCACGGCGGGGCGGACACGGCCGAGCAGCGACCAGGCCTTGGCCATGCCGAACGTCAGCACGGCGGCGGTGCGCGCGAGCGCAATCGGATTACGGCCGCGCAGCGTTGCGCTCGAGATCAGGTGAACCGCGCGGGCGGGAAATTTGAAGTGGGCGGCGCGCGCGTCGGTGGCGAGTTCGACCTCGGCGCCGCGCGTTTGCAAGGTGTCGGCGAGCGCTTCCGCCGGGAACAGGTGCCCGCCGGTGCCGCCGGCCGCGAGCAGCACCAGCGGCGCCGCAGGCATCAGACCGCGCTCCGCTCGCTCGCCAGTTCCGGCGTCGTCAGCACGGCTACGCGCGGCTGTTCGCGCGTCAGCGCCAGCAGCATGCCCATGGCATAGGCGAGCGACAACATCGAGGAGCCGCCATAGGAGATGAACGGCAGCGTCATGCCCTTGGCCGGAATGAGATGCAGGTTCACTGCGATATTGATCGCCGACTGCATGCCGAACAAGGTGGCGAGGCCGGCGGCGGCAAAGCGCGTGAAGGCATCGTCGTTTCGCATGGCGCGCGCCAGCGCGCGGATCACAATGAAGGCATAGAGCGCCACCAGCGCAAGACAGAGCGCGACGCCAAATTCCTCTGCCGCCACCGCGAACACAAAATCCGTATGGCTTTCGGGCAGCAGCCGTTTCACCGTGCCTTCACCCGGGCCGCGGCCGAACCAGCCGCCGCGCATGAAACTTTCGGTCGCGATGTCGATGTTGAAAGTGTCGCCGGATGCCGGATTGAGGAATTTCTGGATGCGGCTCGCCACATGCGGCACGGTGAAATAGGCGGCGGTCAGGCCGAGCGAGGCCACGCCACCGATGCCGAAGACCCAGATCAGCCGCATGCCGGCCATGAAGAACAGCGCGCTCCACACCAGTACCACCAGCATGGTCTGGCCGAAGTCAGGCTGGATCACCAGCTGCGCCACCACCAGCAGCAACAATAGCAGGGAAAACAAATTGGCCGGCATGTCGCTGCGTTTGGCGGATTCACCGAACAGCCAGGCGACGAGGATGACGAAAGCGGGCTTGAGGAATTCCGACGGCTGGATGTTGACACCGAAAATAACGAGCCAGCGCCGCGCGCCCTTGATCTCGGCGCCGAAATAAGGCGTTGCCGCCACCATGATCAGGCTGACCGCGAACACGATCAACGCCAGCCTTCGGATCTGGCGCGGATTGAGGAACGATACGCCGAGCAGGATGGCGACGGCCGGAATAAGATAGAGGATGTGCCGGTTGACGAAATAGAACGGGTCGAGCCCGAGCCGGGCGGCGACCGGTGGCGAGGCGGCGAGCGAGAGCACGACACCCGCCAGCATCAGTGCGCCGATGGCGGCGAGCGTCAGCCGGTCGACCGTCCACCACCATTCGCCGAAGGGGGTGCGTTGCGTGCGCGAAACCATGACCCGTTCCCGGCGCCCAAACTGGCGCGGCTGGGTTTACGAAGCATTAACGGTGCGGCTACGGCGGTAGAATTCCCGGGATCGAACGCACCAGCTCGCTGAACGCCCGACCGCGCACCTCGAAATTCGGATACTGGTCGAACGAGGCGCAAGCCGGCGATAGCAGCACCACCGGTTCCTTGGCGCCTGAGGCCGCGGCGTCGCGCGCGGCGAGCGGCACGGCGCGGTCGAGCGTCCCGACGATGTCATAAGGCACTTTGCCCTCGAGCGTGGCGGAGAAGTCCTTGGCGGCCTCGCCGATCAGATAGGCTTTGCGGATGCGCGGGAAGAATT
>JBOHII010000374.1:0-5080 GCA_050725955.1 Pseudolabrys sp.
TCTCGTGGTTAATTTTTATGATTTTGACTTTCACCTGCTGGCCGAGATTGAGCACTTCGGTCGGGTGATTGACTCTGCGCCAGGCGATGTCGGTGACGTGCAGAAGCCCGTCGATGCCGCCGAGATCGACGAAGGCGCCGTAGTCGGTGATATTCTTGACCACCCCGTCGATGACCTGACCCTCTTCGAGGTTCTGCACCAATTCCTGGCGCTGTTCGGCGCGCGTCTCTTCCAGCACCGTGCGGCGAGACACGACGATGTTGCCGCGGCGGCGATCCATTTTCAGAATCTGGAATGGTTGATTGACGTTCATCAATGGCGTCACGTCGCGGATCGGCCTTATGTCGACCTGGCTGCGCGGCAGGAACGCCACGGCGCCGTCGAGATCGACGGTGAAGCCACCCTTGACCTGATTGAAAATGACGCCGGTGACTTTTTCGTTGTTCTTGAACGCGGTTTCCAACTTGCCCCAGCTTTCCTCTCGCCGCGCCTTGTCGCGCGAGAGCACCGCTTCGCCGAGCGCGTTCTCGACGCGCTCCAGATAGACTTCAACATCGTCGCCGACCTTGAGATCGGACTGCCGCCCCGGCCCCGCGAATTCACGCAGCGCCACGCGCCCTTCGGTTTTCAGGCCGACGTCGATGACGGCCATGTCCTTTTCGATGCCGACGACCTTGCCCTTGATGACCGAGCCTTCTTGCAGGTTTCCGGTCCCGAACGATTCGTCGAGCAGCTTGGCGAAGTCTTCGCGCGTGGGGGCGAGAGCGGTGGCCATGTAGTCTCCTTCAAAGCGTGCGCCGGCGGGTTGGAATGGCGTTCGAAAAGCGCGGGCCGAAGGTCCCGCAAGACCTTCGACGGCCCCCGGAATCCCGGATGGCCGGCGCTAAAACCGTACTTTTGGAACGATTGTTTCGGTCAGGCGCCCAACGCAGAGGCTCGAGCGGGGCTTTGTCCTCCAACAACGAGGGGCGTTAATCGCACCCTCGGCCCGCCCGGGTGGCCTCGACGATGTCGATGGCGGCCCGAATTGCGGCGTCTATAGCCAAATGCGTGGTATCGAGCAAGTGGGCGTCCGGCGCCTGTTTCAGCGGCGAATGAGCCCGATTGCTGTCGCGTTCGTCGCGCTTTTTGATGTCGGCCAGCACCGCCGCTTCGTCGATCGGCAGCCCGAGCGCCTTGAACTCGGCCGTGCGGCGGCGGGCGCGCGCCTCCGGCGTTGCGGTGACGAAGATTTTCACATCGGCATTGGGACAAATGACGGTGCCGATGTCGCGGCCGTCGAGCACAGCGCCGGGCGGCTTCGCCGCGAAGCCGCGCTGGATGCCGACCAGCACGGCCCGCACCTCGGCAAAGGCAGAGACGATGGACGCTGCGTCCCCGATCGCAGGGGCTTTAAGCGTTACCTCGTCGAGGCGCGCCGGATCGAACGCCTTGGCGGCGGCAACTGCGGCAGCTTTGTCGTCCGGACTGCTGCCGGCATCCAGCACGCCCTTAGCCACCGCGCGATAGAGCAAGCCGGTATCGAGATGCGGCAGTCCGTAATGCGCGGCGAGCTGCTTTCCGAGCGTGCCCTTGCCCGAGGCGGCCGGTCCGTCAATTGCAATGATCATAGCGCAATGCTCATGCCAAATCCGCGCCGAGCGAGCGCATCAGCTCGACGAAACCGGGGAAGCTGGTGGCGATGAAGGCCGAGTCGTCGATGCGCACGGGGTTTTCGCTCGCCAAGCCCATCACCAGCGCCGCCATGGCGATGCGGTGATCCATGTGGGTCGCCACTTCGCCGCCGCCGGCGACGTTGCCCTTGCCCTGCACGATCAGGTCGTCGCCTTCGATCTCGACGACCACGCCGTTGCCGCGCAGCATGGCGGCGGTCGCTTCCAGCCGGTCGCTCTCCTTGACGCGCAATTCCTTCAAGCCGCGCATGCGCGTTTCGCCTTGCGCGAACGATGCCGCCACCGCCAGGATCGGATATTCGTCGATCATCGAGGGCGCACGCTCGGCCGGCACGTCGACGCCCTTGATCGCGCACGCGCGCACACGCAGATCGGCGACCTCCTCGCCGCCGTCGTCGCGTGTGGCCACCGCCTCGATACTGGCGCCCATCTCGCGCAGCGTCGCCAGCAACCCGGTGCGCAGCGGATTGGTCATCACCGCTTCGAGAATCAAATCCGAGCCGGGCGCCAGCAAAGCCGCGATCAGCGGAAACGCCGCCGAGGACGGATCGGCCGGCACCATCACGTGCGCCGGCTCAAGCTCGGGCTGGCCAAAAAGCGTAATGCGGCGGCCGTGCTCGCCATGCGGCTTGCTGGTCAGCCTGGCGCCAAAATGTTTGAGCAGCCGCTCAGTATGATCGCGCGTGGCCTCCGCCTCGATCACGGTGGTCTCGCCCGGAGCGGCAAGGCCGGCGAGTAGAACCGCCGACTTGAGCTGCGCCGAAGCGACCGGCGGCTCATAAACGATTGGGATCGGATCGGCAGCGCCTTGCAGCGTGAGCGGCAGCCGGCCGCCCTCGGCGGCTTCGAGCACGCGCGCGCCCATCCGCTCAAGCGGGTCGAGCACGCGCCGCATCGGCCGGCTGCTCAAGGAGGCATCGCCGATGAAGCTCGCGGTCACCGGGGAGCCGGCGACCGCCCCGATCGCCAGCCGGCAGCCGGTACCGGAATTGCCGAAGTCGAGCGGGCCGGCCGGCTGGGCAAAGCCGGCAACTCCGACGCCGTGAATCCGCCACACCCCGTCGGCGCCGCGCTCCAGCTGCGCGCCGAGCGCGCGCATGGCCGCGGCGGTGTGCAAAACATCCTCGCCCTCCAAGAGGCCGGTCACCGTGCTTTCGCCGACCGTCATCGCCCCGAGAATCAGGGCCCGGTGCGAGATCGATTTGTCCCCCGGCACCCTGGCATGGCCCTGCAAGGGGCCGCCGCGCCAGGCAGTCAACGGTGTCGAAACGGTGGAATCCACGGGCCTATCCTTAACAACCCGCGCCGTCCTACCACGCGCCCGCGCGGCGCGTCATCCTGCGGCGTCCGGCCGATGTCGGGCGGGCCGGCGCTATTGACAGCGGCCTTGCAACTAGCCAAGTGAAACACCGATTTACCTGCCATTCTGAGGAACCTGACCGTGGCGAAAGCTGAACTCGGCACCAAGCGCATCTGTCCGGAAACTGGCCGCAAGTTTTACGATCTCGGCAAGACGCCGGTGATCTCTCCCTATACCGGCAAGGTCGTGCCTATCGCACCGCTGCCGCAGTCGCGCTCGCGGCCCGAACCGGCAGCGCCGGCGCCCGTGGCGCGGCCCGCTCCCGCGCCGGAGCCCGAGGTGATCGTGCCGGAAACCGCAGACGCCGAATTCGTTTCGCTGGAAGACGCCGAAGCCGAGCAGCAGGGTAAAAAGCCGGCGGCCGAAGGCGCAGCCGCGGGCGAAATCGAAGAAGTCGAGATCGATGAGAGCCCGGACGACGCCGCCTTCATCGAGGAAGAGGAAGAAGGCGATCCCGATGTGACCGACATCATCGGCGAGACCATTGAGAAGGAAGAAGAGACCTGACGTTTCGCGCGCGCCGCACACCCTTCCCATGATGCGGCAAGGAATTTTCCGATTGGGGCCATAGCTCAGATGGGAGAGCGCGTGAATGGCATTCACGAGGTCGGCGGTTCGATCCCGCCTGGCTCCACCAGCCTTCGCCGCTTCGCGGCTTCGGTTGGCAAGCCAACCTTCGCGCAATAACGCATCGTCGAGCGAAACGTCGCGAGCGGCGAAGGTTGCCCGTCGTAGCCCGCAGGGCGAAGACGGGCTAGGTTAGCTTGATGATGTATGTGTACTTACTTCAGAGCATCAATTTCCCGAGCGAGACATATGTCGGTCTTACCGACGATCTGCGCAAACGTCTGACGGCCCATAACGAAGGCCGCGCTACCCACACAAGAAAATTCAAACCATGGCGGCTTGCGACTTGTCTTGCGTTCTCGAATGCTGACAAGGCGGTCGCGTTCGAACGCTATCTCAAGTCATCGTCAGGCCGAGCGTTCGCGAAGAAACGACTCCGCTAAATTGGAATTACGAGAAAGCCGGAGGGAAATCCAATGCAAGGCAAGATCGCGCTCGAAGAGCACTTCGCCACCGAGGCCACGCTCGGCGATTCGAAAATATTCGGCGCGCATGTGTGGTCGGACTTGGGTCCGCGCCTCATCGACTTCCAGGACATGCGGCTGCGCCAGATGGACATGCACGGCATCGAGATGATGATCCTGTCGCTCAACGCGCCGGCGGTGCAGGCGATCGCCGATGTCAGCCAAGCGATCGCGGTGGCGCGCGAGGCCAACGATGTATTGGCCGGCGAGGTGCGCAAGCGCCCCGATCGCTTCGGCGGTTTCGCCGCGCTGCCGATGCAGGACCCGCAAGCCGCCGCCGTCGAGCTCACGCGCTGCGTCAAGGAGCTCGGCTTCGTTGGCGCGCTGGTCAACGGTTTTTCGCAAGTCGGCACGCCCGACAATGTCACCTACTACGATCTGCCGCAGTACCGGCCGTTCTGGCGTACGGTGGAGGCGCTCGACGTTCCTTTCTACCTGCACCCGCGCAATCCGCTGCCGAGCTGGAGCCGACAATACGAGGGCCATTCCTGGCTGCTCGGGCCGAACTGGGCGTTTTCAGCGGAGACCGCGGTGCATGCGTTGCGTCTGATCGGCAGCGGACTGTTCGACGATTGCCCGCGGCTGAAGCTGGTGCTCGGCCATCTCGGCGAAGGCCTCCCCGTGCAGCTCTGGCGCATCGACGGCCGCAACGGCTGGATGAAGGCGCCGCATAAATACGCCGCCAGGCACGGCGTCGGCCATTATTTCCGCAGACACTTCCATCTCACCACCTCGGGCAACTTCCACACGCCGTCGCTGGTCAACGCCATGACTGAGATGGGCGCCGAGCGCGTGATGTTTTCCGTCGATTGGCCGTTCGAAGGTGTCGACGAAGGCGCCGAATGGTTCGACGGAGCCGAGATCGGCGAGACCGAGCGCGCCATGATCGGCCGCGCGAATGCGATAAAGCTGTTCAAGCTGAAGCTGGGCTAAACCGCGAACCGGCCTCTTGATCG
>JBOHII010000375.1:0-1823 GCA_050725955.1 Pseudolabrys sp.
ATCGTCGATCTCTGCGCCGGGGCCGGCGGCAAGACCCTGGCACTCGCGGCCATGATGGAAAACAAGGGGCAAATCTTCGCCACCGACGACGACAAACGGCGGCTGGCTCCGATCCACGACCGCCTCAAGCGCTCTGGCGCGCGCGACGTGCAGGTGCGCACGCCGAAATCGGTTGGCGGTGAGATTGCCGATCTCGCCGGGCATTGCGATCTGGTGCTGATCGATGCGCCGTGCACCGGCACAGGCGCCTGGCGGCGCAACCCGGACGCCAAATGGCGCATGCGGCCAGGCGCGCTCGATCTGCGCCAGAAGGAGCAGGCTGAAATCCTCGACCGAGCGGTGGCCCTGCTCAAGCCCGGTGGCCGCATCGCCTATGTCACCTGCTCGATACTTGATGAGGAAAACGGCGCGCAGGTGCGCTCGTTCCTCAAGCGCCATCCGGACTTTACCGTTCAGCCGCCGGCCGAAGTGGCCATTGCTCTGGGCGAGCGCGCTTCCGCGTTCATTCAAGCGGCGCGGCTGTCGGATGAGGGGATGCTCATGACACCACGCACGACGGGGACGGACGGGTTCTTCGTCGCGATTCTTGGGCGCAGCAGCTGACTTGGTATTAACGCAAAGTATATGCGCGAATTCCGCGATTAAGCCGCAATCCAGGCCAAAAAACTCCGCGATGATTTCGTGATTGATGGACCGGACGTCCTTCATTTGAGGTTTCCCGTCATGTTGGTGGCTACGCGCGAACCCCTGCCTTATCCCGGGGTCGACGGCCGCGCGCCTGCGGATGGTATCGCGCATACCGGCGCGCGCGCCCCCAGGTTGACTCGTTTGATGACCGTGCTGCAGGTCGCCGGTTCGCTGCTGGCGATTCCCGTCGGCATTGCCAGCGGCTATTCGGTCTATCGTGCGAATTTCTCCCCCGCAGCGACCTGTCAGAGTTTGCGCAGCAATATCCTGGCAACGCTGGACAAGGGCGTCGATGCCTCGACGCGACGCATGCTGGTGCGCCGCGATGTGGAAGCTTTCGAGAAGTCCTGCGGGACGGTCGACCCCGATGCCTACGCGGCGTTCAAGACACTGCTCGCGGCTCGCCCGACGCAGCCGCCGGTGGCAACCATTGCGCCAACCGCCCCGCCGCAGAAGGAAGCTGGGCCGCGTCCCGCCTTGGCGGCACGGCAACCGGCAGCGGAAAGCCCATCGACTGCGGTCAACCCCGATACCATTTGGGTTGCCGCGGTGCGCCGCGCCTTGGTGACCGAGTCTCGCGATGCCGTGCCGCACGCCGATGCCGCCACGGCAAACATCGCCACGCCGCCGCCCGCAATGCAGTCGCCGCCGCTGGATATCCGCGCGGCGATGGACGCGCCGGCAAATGCTCCGATGCCTTTAGCGTCTGCGCCGGCTTTACCGCCCGCTACATCGGTCGCCGCCATTCCGGCGCAGGCGGCCGATCCCGGTCATCCAGTGCCGCCGGCATCGATCCCAGAGCTCGCATCGGCGCCGAGCGAACCGCCGGCTCAGGCGCACACCGGCTTGCGGCTTGGCGCCTGGATCGCGCGGATTCCTCTCGTCGGCCGGATGATGGGCGGCCATACGCCCTGACGTCGCGCACAGCCAATGTCGTCAACGGATCAGGCTAGGTCTGCAGCTGCCAATCCGCCACTTCTGCCAAATCCGCTTCCACCTGCCAGCGCCCATTCTTGCCGGGCTTGCGGCTGGCCCCGGTCAGTTGCTTGAGATACTCGCCGCGCTGGATGTCACGGAAACCCATATCGCGACAGGTCGGCGTCATCACCTTGCCGTCGTTGAAGGCAAAGCCCCAC
>JBOHII010000376.1:0-16087 GCA_050725955.1 Pseudolabrys sp.
AACAACGAACCAGCCGCCGCTTCGGATTCGTCTGTCAAAACCGCTTCGGCGCCAAAAGGCGACGGCAAACCGCAGCCTGCCGCCGACGCCGCCGACAAGCCCGGTATCGACCGCGCCCACACCGATAACTCGGCCGACGCGCATCATACTGTTGTTGCGAAAACGCCGGCCGCGAGCATCCCCGATGCCCGGCCCGACTCTAAAACAAACGCAGATCCCGCGACGCAGGCTGCGCTGACACCGCCCTCGCCCGCCGCTTTGCCGGCCACCGGAAATCCGGCAATTCCCGCTCCACCGGCAGCACCGGTCGCCGTCCCCCTCGCCGGCCTCGCTGTCGAAATTGCCGGCAAGGCGCTTGCCGGCAAGAACCGCTTCGAAATTCGCCTCGATCCGCCCGAGCTCGGCCGCATCGAGGTTCGCCTCGACGTCGGCCATGATGGCCAAGTCACGTCCAGCCTGATCGCCGACCGCTCCGACACGCTCGATCTGCTGCGCCGTGACGCCGCGGGCCTCGAACGCGCATTGCAGGATGCCGGGCTGAAGACCAGCGACAACGGATTGCAATTTTCCCTGCGCGACCAAAACATGGGTCGCGATCAAAGCCAGTCCCCTTTGCCCGCCGTCGCCCGGCTCGTCGTTAGCGACGACGCGTTATCGGCAGTCGACACCAATTCTCGCAGCTACGGCCGCCTAGCCGGACTTGGCGGCGGCATCGACATTCGTGTTTGAGGAACGACCATGACTGCCATCGCGCCGCTTACGTCGACCGCCAGCACGCCCACCGCCTCGGTTGCGGGCGCACTGGACAACACTGAAATTGCCAGCAATTTCACCACCTTCCTGCAACTGCTGGTAACCCAATTGCAGAACCAGGATCCGCTCAGCCCGATGGACACCAACCAGTTCACCCAGCAACTGGTGGAATTCGCCTCGGTCGAGCAGCAGATGAAGTCGAATGACTCACTGAGCACCCTGGTAACGCTGGAGCAGGCCTCGCAATCGACGTCGGCACTCGCCCTTGTCGGCGCCACCGTGGTGGTAAACGGGTCGACCGCGCAACTCAGCAATGGCCAGGCGACTTGGACGCTCAACGCCGCCAAGCCGGCGACGGCGACCATCTCAATCGCCGATTCAACCGGCCGCACCGCCTACACCGGCACCTTCACTGTCAATTCGGGCAACCAGACTTTCGTCTGGGACGGCCGCGGCAACGATCAGACGCTTTGGCCGGACGGCACCTACACCCTGACCGCGTCCGCCACCGACGCCAGCGGCCAAACCACCGCCGTTTCGACACAAGTACAGGCCAAGGTCGACGCCGTCGACCTCACGCAGACTCCGCCGCTCCTGTCCATCAACGGACAGAACTATACGATGAGCCAGTTGCAGATGATCGTCGCGCCCGGCACCTAGCCATTGTCGGCTCTTACGACGCTTTTGCGCTTTGTGCGCGTCCGTTGCCAGTCGTCATTGCGGCTTCGATCGCGCGCTCCAGCGCCGCCAGTTCGAACGGCTTGCGCAGGATATCGAAGCGGCCGTCGGCATTCTGCGCGGCGTCCGAAAAGCCGGTGGTAAGCAGCACCGGAATGTCGGGAAACCGCTCCTGACAGATTTGCGCGAGGCCAAGGCCATTGATTGCGCCCGGCATGACGATATCGGAAAACAACAGATCGACCCCGATGCCCTGCTGCAGGTGGCGTAGTGCCTCGGCAGCGTTTTCGGCCCGCACGACGCGGTAGCCGAGTTGTTCAAGCAGCGAGGTGGTCACCTCGGCAACATGCCGGCTGTCCTCGACGACCAACACGGTGCCGTGCGTCTGGTCGTCGCTCGACGTGGCCTCTTCCCCGGCATCCGTTGCCGCCGCGACGGCGCTGCGCGGGAGATAGATCGTCACCACGGTGCCGTGGCCCGGTTCGCTGGTCACCGTCACTGCACCGCCCGACTGGCTGGCGAAGCCGTGCACCTGCGACAGGCCAAGCCCGGTGCCCTTGCCGACCGGCTTGGTGGTGAAGAACGGCTCGAACACCCGTTGCAGCACATCGGGCGGCATGCCGGCGCCGCTGTCGATCATGGCGAGCGCGACGTATTCGCCTTCCAACGAGCCCGCCGCCGAACCAGGCTTGAGCACGACGTTGCGCGCCGACAGCGTAATGATGCCGCCGTCCGGCATGGCGTCGCGCGCATTGACTGCGATATTGACCAGCGCCAGCTCCAATTCGCCGAGATCGACCTCGACCGGCCAGACCTTGTCCTCGACGTCGCAGATCAACTCGATATTTCCGCGCAGCGAAGGCACCAGCATATTGCGCACGGCCTCGATGTGCTGGCGCAGATCGACCACCACCGGCATCAGTTGCTGGCTGCGGGAGAAGGCGAGCAGTTGCCGGGTCAACTTTTCGCCGCGATTGGCGGCGGCGCGGATTGCTTCCACCGCCTGCAGATCCTTCGCCTCGCTCAGCCGGCGCTGCAGGATTTGCGCGTAACCGGATACGATCATCAGCAAGTTGTTGAAGTCGTGGGCGATGCCGCCAGTGAGCTGGCCGAGCGCCTCCATTTTTTGCGCCTGCGTCAATTGCTCGCGAGCCTGCTCGATCGCGAGCTGCGCCTCGTGCTGGGTCGTGATGTCGCGGGTGAGTTTGGCAAAACCGATCAGCTCGCCGGCGTCGTTACGGATGGCATCCATCACCACGTTCGCGTAGTAGCGGCCGCCGTCCTTGCGCACGAGCCAGGTCTGCGCCTCGAACTGGCCCTCTCGCGCGGCGGTGGCGAGCGCCTGTTCCGCCAAGCCGGAATAGCGATCCTCCATGGGCAGGAAGACGCGGAAGTGCCGGCCGATAATCTCCTCGGCGGTATAGCCTTTGAGCCGTTCGGCGCTGTCGTTCCAGTTCCGTACCCGGCCCTGCACGTCGAGCATGTAGATCGCGTAGTCGCGCGCGCCCCGGAGCAGCAGCCGATAGTTCTGTTCGGAATCGTGCAGCGCACGTTCGGCCAGTTTGCGCGCGGTCACATCCAGACAGATGCCGAGCATGCGCACGACGGCGCCGCTGTCGTCGCGGATCACTTCGCCGACGCTGTGCAGATAGCGAATGCTGCCGTCCGGGCGGATGATGCGCTCTTCATGGCTGAAGCCTTTATCCGCTTTGAGCGCAGCGCTGATGCTACTATAGACCTGCGCCCGGTCATCGGGATGAATGAAGCCGATGAACTCCTCGAGCGTGCCTTTGAACTTGTCGGGGCGTATGCCGTAGATGTCGTATAGTTGCTCGGACCACGAAATCTGATTGCCAACCATGTCCCACGACCAGCTTCCGAGATTGGCAAGGCGCTGCGCCTCCATAAAATGAATATTGGCGTCGGCCAGCTCGGCCGTTCGCTCTTTGACGCGCTGATCGAGCTCGGCCTGGGTGCGCAGCAGGTTGTCCTCGGTCAGCCGGCCGACCGCGACGTCGGCGCTGAGCGCCAGGCTCGGGACCGATACGCTGATCATGAATGTCAGCAGCAGCATGAAGGATTCGTTGAGGCCAATGTCGCCGAACGGCCCGGCATGCTCGATCGTCGCCCAAATGGCAAAGCCGGTGAGGATCAAGGCGACCGTCGCGGTATCGCGCGGTCCGCGCCGCAGCGCCGCCCATACCAGCGGCAGGATCGCCAAAAAGCCGAGCGGGCTCGTGTATTGGGAACGCGGCAGCAACGGGCTGAAGGCGACCAGCCCAACCGCGACTGCCGAGGCCAGCACCGCCGCCACGGCCTGCGCTTCGCGCGAACCGAATCGGCGCCAATCGGATTGCGCCCACAGCACGATCGCCGGGGTGAGCACCAGCGCGCCGGCAGCATCTCCCAGCCACCAGGTGACCCAGACCGGGGTGAATTTCGCCCAATCCGCAAAGCCCGCCACGCACAGGGTCACCACGCCGACGGTGGCGCTGATCACGGTCGCCGGCCCGAATGCGACCAGGGCGAATTTCGCCACCCGCGCTGGCGTTGCGAAGGTGTTGCTGCCGCCCGACCAGCGTCCGATCAAGTAGCCGCCCGCCATGCATTCCATGGTGTTGCCCAGGGCGATGAAGGCGGACGTGGCGAGCGTTCCGGCGGTGGCGGCGTTGGCGGCAAAGGCGCCGATGAAGATCGCCGGCCATAGGCGCAGGCCGCCCAGCAGCACAGCCGCCACCGCCAATCCGGTCGGCGGCCAGATCGGGGTCGCGCTCGGATTGACCGAGGCGAGCCGCAGACCGAGCTTGGCCAGCAGGAAATAGGCGAGCGAGACAACCAATAGGGCGCCGAGGTAGCGGGCTTGCGCGCGCCACCCGGAAACGGAAGCCCCGGACCGTATTTCATTCAATCGGCACACCCTTCAAATAAGCCCGTACGGCGCCATATTGGCCCCTGCAGGGGATCATTGTACCCTATTTGGTTGCGGGCTTGCCGGCCCCATCCGTAACCAAAAGGTTAGCAGAAACCGGGCAAACATTTCCCGTTCTGCCGCCCTAGCTTAGGCAAATTTTAAGTCGCGGCTTGTAGCTTCCGCCCAGTAATTGTTCAGTCGAGTCTTGTGAGTATACCAATGACCGAGCCCCACCGCCCGAGGGTCAAGTATGTCATCGGGCCTGATGGCAGTCCCCTGACGATCGCGGACCTGCCGCCGCCGTCTACCAAACGCTGGGTCATCCGCCGCAAGGCTGAGGTGGTCGCCGCCGTGCGCGGCGGCCTGTTGTCGCTGGAAGAAGCCTGCGCGCGCTATACGCTGACGGTCGAGGAATTCCTGTCCTGGCAGTATTCGATCGACCAGCACGGCCTCGCCGGTCTGCGCACGACGCGCATACAGCAATACCGGCAGTAGTCTCATTATCGCCTGCGCTCGGCATGCTCGCCGGCCCCTGGTGGCCGGCGATTTTGTTTGCGTTTGCCGGCGAACAAAAATTCCCCTTGTCGCGCCGGGCATTGCAACAAATTTCTGTTTCGCCGAATTAACCGGACGCTAACCATAAACTGGGCAAATCTTGCCGGGTATGGCGCGGCGCGCGCCGCAAGGCTGGGACGGAACCCTGTGCAAGCTTTCTTCGATTTCGTGAAGTCACTTGGGGCAGCGCGAATGGCGGCAATGGCCGCGGTGACGCTGACGCTGATCGGCTTTTTCTCATTCCTTATGGTCCGCATGACGACGCCGCAAATGGTGCCGCTGTTCACCGATCTTTCGGTCGAGGACTCGGCTTCGATCATCAAGGATCTGGAACGGCAGGCGATCGCCTATCAGCTCAAGAACGACGGCGCCATCGTGCTGGTGGCCAAGGACAATGTCGCGCGCGTGCGCATGAAGCTCGCCGAAAGCGGCCTGCCTAAAGGCGGCGGCGTGGGTTACGAGATTTTCGACAAATCCGATGCGCTCGGCTCCACCGCCTTCATCCAGAACATCAACCACCTACGCGCGCTGGAAGGCGAGCTCGCTCGCACCATTCGCAGCCTCGATCGCGTGGAAGCCGTGCGCGTGCATCTGGTGTTGCCCGACCGCCCGCTGTTCTCGCGCGACAAAGTCGATCCGTCGGCTTCGATCGTACTCAAAGTACGCGGCACGCTTGAGCCACAGCAGGTGCGCGCCATCCGCCACCTGGTGGCGACCGCGGTCAGCGGCCTCAAACCCGAGCGCGTATCGGTAATAGACGAGACCGGCAAGCTGCTCGCCGACGGCGCCGAACCGGCTGATGCTGTCAGCGGCACCGGCGCCGACGACCGCAAGGCGGCTTACGAGAAGCGCTTGCGCGATCAGGTCGATGCCATCGTGTCCTCGGTGGTCGGTCCCGGCCACGCGCGCGTGGAGATCAATGCCGATTTCGATCTCAATCGTATCACACAGACTTCGGACAAATTCGATCCCGACGGCCGCGTGGTGCGCTCGAGCCAGACCCGCGAGGAAAGCTCGGCATCCGGCGACGGCAAGGGCGGTCCGGTTTCGGTCGGCAACGAATTGCCCGGCGCCGGCAAACCGGCGGATTCGGGCGGCGGCGACCAAAACCGCAAGACCGAGGAAATCGTCAACTACGAAATCTCCCGAACCACAAAGACCGAGGTGACCGAGGCCGGCCGGGTCAATCGCATTTCCGCCGCCGTGTTGGTCGACGGCAACTACAGTAAAAACGCCAAGGGCGAAGTCACCTATCAGCCGCGTTCGAAGGAAGAGATCGACCGTATCGCGGCGCTGGTGCGCACGGCCATCGGCTTCGACGCCAAGCGCGGCGACCAAGTCGAAGTGGTCAACCTGCGCTTCGCGGAAACCCAGCCAGTGCCGATCAACGAGCCGACCGGCTGGATGAGCTATTTGCAATTCAGCAAAGACGACATCATGCGCGTTGCCGAGCAGGGCGTGATGGTGCTGCTCGGCCTGATCGTGCTGCTATTGGTCGTGCGGCCACTGGTGCGCCGCATCGTGACGCCTGAGGGCGCGACTGCCGCCGCCGCGAGCGCGGCCGGCACGGCCGGGGTTGCCAGTGCCATGGGGGGGGACGGCCGGCCACGCGGCGCCGGGAACGGGCGGCGCAACGGTTTCCGGCGGACCAAATATCACCAACGCCGGCAACGCAAACATCGCAATCGGCAACACTGAAGCGGTCGCCATTTCCAACCGCACCTCCGCGATGATCGACGTCGCCCAGGTGCAGGGACAAGTGCACGCCCAATCGGTGCAGAAAGTCGGCGAACTCGCCGAGAAAAACCCGCACGAGGCGGTTTCCATCATTCGCACTTGGGTCCACGAGGATGCGGCCTAAGCCATGGCTCCAGCCTCTAACCAAGAAAAATCCAACCACGCGCCGCGCGCCGACATTGGCGGGCTGATGGCCGATCTCGCCAGCCGGCCGCAGGTCAACAAGGGCCGGCGCAAGCTCAAGGGCGCGGAACGGGCGGCGGTGCTCATGCTATCGCTAGGCGAGCGCTACGGTGGAAAAATCTTCAGCCTGCTCGACGACGACGAGTTGCGCGAAATTTCGACCGCGGCGGCGTCGCTGGGAACCATCGACGCCGCCGTTGTCGAAGAATTGCTGCTTGAATTCGTATCGCTTATGTCGGGCTCTGGCGGTTTGCTTGGCAGCTACGACGTCGCCGAGCGGCTGCTGCAGCAATACCTGCCGAAGGATCGCGTCGGCGGCATCATGGACGATATCCGCGGGCCCGCCGGCCGCAACATGTGGGAAAAGCTCGCCCACGTGCACGAAGAGGTGCTGGCAAACTATCTCAAAAACGAATACCCGCAGACCGTGGCGGTGGTGATGAGCAAACTGCGCGCGGAACATGCCGCGCGCGTGTTGGCCATACTTCCGCAGGACTTCTCCCTCGATGTGATCAGCCGCATGCTGAAAATGGAAGCGGTTCAGAAAGAAGTCATCGACCGCGTCGAAGAAACCCTGCGCACCGAATTCATGTCCAACCTGTCGCAGACCCGCCGCCGCGACGCCCACGAAGCAATGGCGGAGATTTTCAACAATTTCGATCGCACCACGGAAACGCGCTTCCTCAACTCGCTGGAAGATGAAAATCCGGACGCCGCCGAGCGCATCAAGGCGTTGATGTTCACCTTCGACGACTTGGTCAAGCTCGACGCCGGTTCGGTGCAGACGCTGATGCGAAAATTCGAGAAGGACAAGCTGGCGATCGCGCTCAAGGGCGCCTCCGAAGAGGTACGCCAGTTCTTCTTCGGCAACATGTCCACGCGCGGCGCCAAGATGCTGGTGGACGAAATGCAGTCGATGGGCCCGGTGCGCCTGCGCGACGTCGATGAGGCGCAGACGCTGTTGGTGAACATTGCCAAGGAAATGGCGGCCAAGGGCGAAATCCTGATCACCAAGAGCCGCGGCGACGAGGAATTGATTTACTAACGCGCATGATCCTGAAAAGTGGGAACCGGCTTTCGGAAAAGACCGTGAACAAACGAAAAGATGTATGAAAACGACCGCCAAATATCTGTTCGATGAGGATTTCGCGGCGCGCGAAAAGCCGACCATCACGGTGGTCGAGGCCGAACGCCGGCGCGCGGATGCCGAATCGCAGGCCCATCGCAACGGCTTTGCAGCCGGCCAGGCACAGGCACAGCGCGAGGCCCTCGCGGTGATCGCCGACGGGCTGGAACGGCTCGACAAGGCGCTCGCCAGCATTGAGGCGCGGCTGGAAACCGAAGCGGTGGAAGTCGCGGTCGCGGTCGCCGGAAAGCTCGCGCCGGCGCTGATCGCGCGCGAGCCGTTCGCCGAGATTTCCGCGCTGGCCACCGAAACTTTCACGCATCTGGTCAAGGCGCCGCATGTGAACGTGCACATCGGCGCCGAAGCCTACGAGGTAAACAAAGGCAAGATCGAGGACATCGCCCGCGGGCGCGGCTTCGAGGGCCGGCTGGTGCTGCTGCCCGATCCGTCGATGGCGCCCGGCGACTGCCGCATCGAATGGGCCGATGGCGGCGTCGCCCGCGACCGTGCCGCGACCCTTGCCGTTATCGATGACGCGGTCGCCCGTTATTCGGCGGCCCGCATGAGCACGAACAATTAGGAATTTCGGAGATCGACCCGATGAGTGACACCGACAGCAAAGTCCCGCTCCCCGACCTCGAAGGCGGCGGCGAGTTGCCGACTGTCGCCGACGCCGGCGCCTTGGCCGCCGACAATGGCGAAACCGTCGCGCGCGGCGCCGCCGACCTGGAGGCATTATTCGACGTGCCGGTGCAGGTCTCTGCGGTGCTCGGCCGCGCCCGCATGCCGGTCGGCGACCTGCTCAAGCTCGGGCCGGGCGCCGTGCTCGAACTCGACCGCAAGGTCGGTGAGGCGATCGACATCTATGTCAACAACCGACTAGTCGCACGCGGCGAAGTTGTGCTGGTCGAGGAGAAACTGGGCGTGACCATGACCGAAATCATCAAGGCCGACCAAAACTAGAGGGATTTATCATGCGACTCTTGATCGTCGGCACGCTGGGCGGCCAGCTTACCACCGCGAGCAAGCTCGCGATGGACAAGGGCGCGTCCGTCACCCATGCGACGGGCAACGAGCAGGCGCTCGCCGTGCTGCGCTCCGGCCGCGGCGCCGACCTCCTGATGGTCGATGTCGCGCTCGACATCCGCGACCTGGTCGCCCGCCTCGACTTGGAACGCATCCATGTGCCGATCGTGGCCTGCGGCGTCACCAACGACGCTCGCGCCGCGGTCAACGCCATTCATGCCGGCGCCAAGGAATACATCCCGCTGCCGCCCGATCCCGACTTGATCGCGGCCGTGCTCGCCGCCGTCACCGACGACGCGCGCGAGATGATCTATCGTGACCAGGCTATGGCAAACGTGGTCAAGCTCGCCCAACAGATCGCCGGCTCGGATGCCTCGGTACTGATCACCGGCGAAAGCGGCACCGGCAAGGAAGTGCTGGCGCGCTACCTGCACGCCCGTTCGGCCAGGGCCAAGAAGCCGTTTATCACGGTCAATTGCGCAGCAATTCCGGAGAACCTGCTGGAATCCGAGCTGTTCGGCCACGAGAAGGGCGCCTTCACCGGCGCGCTCGGCCGTCGCATCGGCAAATTCGAGGAGGCGAACGGCGGCACGCTGCTGCTCGACGAAATCTCCGAAATGGACGTCCGGCTGCAGGCGAAACTTCTGCGTGCGATCCAGGAACGGGTGATCGACCGCGTCGGCGGCGGCCGCCAGGTGCCGGTCGATATCCGAATCATCGCCACCTCCAACCGCAACCTCACCGAGGCGGTGCGCGAGGGCAAATTCCGCGAGGACCTCTGGTTCCGCCTCAACGTGGTGAACCTGAAAATTCCGCCGCTGCGCGAGCGCCCTTCCGACATCGTCGAACTGGCACAATATTTTGCCAAGAAGTATTCCGAGGCCAACGGACTGGCGGTCCGCCCCCTGTCGGCGGATGCCCGCCGCGCGCTCAACACCAACCGTTGGCCCGGCAATGTGCGTGAACTGGAGAATACACTGCACCGCGCGGTGCTGCTCTCCAGCGGACCGGAGATCGGCGTCGACGGCATTCTGACGCCCGACGGCGCGCGGCTCGATCAGACGCGCGGCTCGCCCGCGGTCGCGCACGCCGCCATGGCCGCCGAGCAGGTTACCCGCAACCTGGTCGGCCGCACCGTCGCCGAAGTGGAACGCGACCTGATCCTGGAAACGCTCAAACACTGCCTTGGCAACCGCACGCACGCGGCCAATATCCTCGGCATCTCGATCCGCACGCTGCGCAACAAGCTCAACGAATATGCCGCCGACGGCACGCCGATCCCACCGGCGGGCGGCGGCGAATTGCGCGGCGCGGCCTAGGCCGCCGATGTCCACTATGATGCAAAAAGCCCGGGTGCGATGCGCGGCCCTGCTGAGCGTGATAATGGTTGGTGGCCCGACTACATAACCGGCTCGCGAAGTTGTCCACGCTCTACAAAATCTGCCCTGCCGCGCTCTGGCGCGAAGCCGAACGCGCCGGCGTCTTCCGCGGCTCCGCGGATGACCTGCGTGACGGTTTCATTCATTTCTCCAGCGCCGAACAGGTGGCCGAAACGGCGGCCAGGCATTTCGCCGGCCAACACGATCTCGTGTTGCTGCGTGTCGATGCAAGCAGGCTGGCCGGCAAATTGAGGTGGGAACGCTCGCGCGGCGGCGCGCTGTTTCCGCATTTGTATGACGAGCTTGATCTGGCCGCCATAATCCGCGTCGACCCCCTGCCACTCGCGCCCAACGGCAAGCACAGGTTCCCGCCGCTCGATCCTTGAGTAGGGCGCATTAATTTGATCCATGGGAACCAAAGTGCGCTGCACAAACTTATTGTGTTGCCGTTAACAATTGGGTCCTTCATGTCACCAAACAGCCAAACTTGGCGGACTATCCACCCTTCGGCCTATCGCCATACCGCCGAGCCTGCACAACGCGTATCGGCCATTTTGCGGCCGCGCGGCGCCGTTCGCTACCGCTGTCCGGTCACCGGCAGTTTCGTGCTGGTCACCGAAGCGACGACGCTCGTCAGGTTGGTCGAACGCAGCACCCGACTGCGCTGCATGGATTGCGGCGAGATGCATCTCCTGACGCTGACGCAAGAGGCCCCTTCCCCCGCTCCGGCCCCCAGTGTCGCCGAGCGTGCAAAAACCTAGGGCTTCGTCATCGATCGCGCCAACGTCGATCTGACCATCATGAGCCGTCCGATATTGAGCATCGTTTCGACGCCGCGCCGGCACGGCGTTAACGCGCGCGCTTTGCGTGCGCACCCCGATCCGGTCCCTCTTCATTTTTGACCGGCTGGCGCTCGGCGCGTCGGATTCCAGCGGTTTTCCATTGGGCTTTCCCTGCTCGGTGCAGGTAGTGCATTATGCCGCGCGGCGAGGTTTTCCGCGGAAATCGGGGTTTCGCCGGCATAAAGTTCGCCGCCGCATCCGTTGGGAGCATTTGATGAATTGGACGTCCGGGTACATTTCGGAAATCGACTATACATACGGCTACTACGGCGAACTCAACCCGAGCAAACTGGAGCTGGCGTGCCTGAGCGCGCATGTTGCGCCGCCAAAGTCGAGCCCCCTGCGCTATCTGGAGCTTGGCTACGGGCAGGGGATGTCCATCAATATCCACGCGGCCGCCTTCGACGGCGAATTCTGGGGCACGGATTTCAATCCAACGCAGGCCGCCCATGCGCGCTCGCTCGCCGATGCGTCGGGATCTGCCGTGAAACTGCTGGACGATTCATTTGCCGAACTCGCAGCGCGCTCCGATTTGCCCGAGTTCGACATCATCGGCTTGCATGGAATCTGGAGTTGGATCTCGGACGAAAACCGGCGCGTGATTGTCGACATCATCCGCCGCAGGCTGCGCGTCGGCGGCGTCGTCTATAACAGCTACAATTGTCTGCCCGGCTGGGCACCGGCCATGCCGCTGCGCCATCTCATGACGCTGCACGCCGACCTCGTCGGTTCGGACGCGACCGGCATGGTCGGCAAGATCGACGGCGCCGTCAGCTTTGCCAGGCAGGTGGTGGATTCCGGCGCGCTCTATTTCCGCGCCAATCCCGCGGTGGGCGAGCGGTTAAAAAATATTGCCGGACAGAACCGCAATTATATCGCGCACGAGTTCTTCAACCGCGACTGGGAGGTCATGCCGTTTTCCGACGTGGCGCAGTGGCTCGACGACGCAAAGGTCAGTTTCGTGGCCTCCGCCCATCTTCTCGACCACGTCGAGGCGGTCAACCTCACCGCCGAGGGGCAGAAGCTGCTGGCCGATATACGCCATCCCATCCTACGGCAATCGGTGCGCGACTATTTCATCAATCAGCAATTCCGCCGCGACGTATTCGTAAAAGGACCGCGGCGGCTTTCCCGCCTCAATCAGATTGAGGCGCTGAAATCCCAATCGTTCGTTCTCACCACCTGGCCCGAAGATATTCCGATGAAGGTCACCGGCGCACTCGGCGAAGCGACCTTGCAGGAACCGATCTATCGGCCGGTGATCGAGGTGCTCGCCGAAGAAAAATTTGCGCCGAAAACGGTCGCCCAACTCGCCGATCACGCCAAGCTTGCGTCGTTGAATTTTCAGCAATTATGCCAGGCGCTCCTGGTGTTGACGGGAGCGGAGCACGTCCACCCCGCGCGCGAAGCCTCGAAAGAGGCGCACAAACGCTGCACGGCGCTAAACCGGGACATCTGCAATCGGGCCCGCGACAGCGGAAATATTTCTTATTTGGCTTCGCCCGTGACCGGGTCCGGAATCCCAATTGGACGGTTTCAGCTGCTATTCCAGTTGGCGATGCTGCAAGGCAAGACGAAGTTGGCCGAGCAGGCTGCGTTTGCCTGGGATTGCCTTTCAAGCCAGGGCGAATCCCTCGTCAAAGACGGCAAGGCAATGCAGACACCGGAGGAAAACATTGCGGAACTGACGCGGGAAGCGGGCGTGTTCGCCGAGAAGCGTTTGCCAATCCTGAAGGCCCTCGGAATCGAGTGACGGCATGGATCTCGATGCCCCGCGGAGAGGACCGATCGCTTTTTGGGGCAAGCGGCGCCGGAATTAACCCGCCGCTAACCATAAAATGGGCAAATATTGCCGGGCGAAGGGCATTCGCCCACCGCAGGTCGCTACCACACCACCGCCTGCGGGCTTGTAATTTTGCGCGTCCGTGCCGCCCGGGAAATGGCGAAGATCGACAGGCATGAGCGACACCACCGCCGCAGCGACTGCACCAACCACCGCGATCAAGTTACCGGGCTTCGGCGACATCCGCGCGTTCGTGAAACGCGGCGACATCGCGCTCGCGATCGGCGTGCTCACGATCCTCGTCGTCCTGATCCTGCCGCTGCCGCCACTGCTGCTCGACTTCAGCCTCGCGATCTCGATCATCCTGTCGGTTCTGATCCTGATGACGGCGCTGTTCATCCACACGCCGCTCGAATTTTCCTCGTTCCCGACCGTGCTGCTGATCGCCACCATGCTACGGCTGGCGCTCAATCTCGCCTCCACCCGCCTCATTCTCGCGCATGGCCATGAAGGCGCCGACGCCGCCGGTCACGTGATCGAGGCGTTCGGCAATTTCGTGATGAGCGGCAATTTCGTGATCGGCATCATTGTGTTCACGATACTGGTGATCGTGAATTTCGTGGTCATCACGAAAGGCTCGGGCCGCATCGCCGAAGTGGCCGCGCGCTTCCACCTCGACGCCATGCCAGGCAAGCAGATGGCGATAGATGCCGATCTCTCGGCCGGACTGATTGACGAGAAGGAGGCGCGCCGGCGCCGGCAGAAGCTCGAGGACGAAGGCGGCTTCTTCGGCGCCATGGACGGCGCCTCGAAATTCGTGCGCGGCGACGCCATCGCCGGCCTGCTGGTGGTGTTCATCAATGTCATCGGCGGCATGATCATCGGCATTGCGCAGCAAGGTCTGAGCTTTTCCGATGCGGCGCATTCCTACACCATCCTCACGGTCGGCGACGGGCTGGTGACGCAGATTCCCGCGCTGATCGTTTCCACCTCGGCCGGGCTGCTGGTGTCGAAAGCCGGCGTCGTCGGCGCCGCCGACAAGGCGCTGCTCAAACAGCTCTCCGGCTATCCGCAGGCGCTTGGCATGTCGGGCGCCGTGATGGTGGTCATGGCGTTGCTGCCGGGCATTCCCATGCTGCCGTTTCTGTTCCTCGGCGGCGGCGCCGGCGCGCTCGCCTATATCATCGACAAGCGCACCAAGCTCGACGCCGCGAGCGAAGCGCGCAAAGTCGCGGCCGAGGCCAAAACCGAATCCAAGGACGAACCGATCTCCTCGGCGCTCAAGATCGACGATCTCAAGGTCGAGCTCGGCTATGCGTTGCTGCCGCTGGTCAACTCGCCCGACGGCACCGACCGCCTTACCGAGCAGATCAAGGCGCTGCGCCGCTCGCTTGCGGCCGAGATGGGCTTCGTGATGCCGGCGGTGCGCATCCTCGACAACGTGCAGCTCGATGCCAATGCCTATGTCATCAAGATCAAGGAGGTCGAGGGCGGCAGCGGCAAGGTATGGTCCGGCCAATATATGGTCATGGATCCGGCCGGCGGCCAGGTGAAACTGCCCGGCACCCACACCACCGAACCGACCTTCGGTCTGCCGGCGACATGGATCGACGCGGCGCTCAAGGAAGAGGCCGCGCTCAAGGGCTACACCGTCGTGGACGCCGCTACCGTGCTGTCCACCCACCTGACCGAGTTACTCAAGAACAACATGGCGGAACTGTTGTCGTACGGCGAAGTGCAAAAGCTGCTCAAGGAATTGTCGAAAGAACAGGCGGAACTGCTCAAGGATATGGTGCCGTCGCTGATCACCGTCTCCGGCATTCAACGCGTGCTGCAAATCCTGTTGGCCGAGCGCGTTTCGATCCGCGACCTCGCCACAATCCTGGAAGGCATCGCCGACGGCATCGGCGGCTCACGCAATCCTGTCACGCTGGCCGAGCATGTACGGGCGCGGCTCGCCCGCCAGATCTGTGCGCAGCACATGAGCGCGGGCGGTTATCTGCCGCTGATCGCGCTGTCGGCGAAATGGGAGCAGACCTTCGCCGAGTCGATCATCGGGCAAGGCGACGACCGGCAGCTGGCGATGCAGCCCACCAAGCTGTCGGAGTTCATCACGCTGGTGCGCGAGAAATTCGAGACGTCGGCGCGTGAAGGCGAAGCGCCGGTGCTGGTCACTTCGGCGCAAATCCGGCCGTTCGTGCGCGGCATCGTCGAACGCTTCCGGGCGCAAACGCCGGTGGTCTCGCAGAGCGAGATTCACCCGCGGGCACGGCTCAAGACGGTGGCGAGTATCTAAGTCATTCCGCGGCGCCGCGAAGCTGCGAGCCCCGGAATGACAATGGATTTATTCCGCCGCCTCGACTGGCACCGTCTCGTCGTGCGCCTGCGTGCGGACGCGGATGTCATCGTCGCGTCTCTTGCGCTTGAGCGCGGCCTCGCCGCCGGCCGTGGCGTGATACATTTCCAGCGCTTCGAACTCGTCTGCCTGAGGCGGCGCGATGGCGAGGTCCGAATAGGTCCAGCGGTCGGGTGCGTTGAGCGCCGCCTTCAGCAGCGCCTTGCAACCTAGATAAACGCGCAGATATTGCACGGCCTTCACCGCCATGCCGCCCCAGTAGCGCGGATAAAAGATCAGTGGGTTCTCGCGCTTCGTGCCGGCGCGGCGGTCGCGCCGATACTTGAGGCGGAACGCGCCGCTCTCCAGCGGATGCACGCCCTCGTATAGAATCGTCAGGTAGAACCACAGAATGGTCGACAGCGTCGTGCCGGGACGGCCGATCGGGCAGGCGCAGGTGCGCTTGATGATCGTATTGATGTGCTCGGGCGTATAGAAGGCCTCCCAGGCCGCGCGATAGGCCTCCTCCCAGTCCCGGTCCGACATGGTGCCGTGATGCGCGACCCGGTGGTTGAGGTCGTATTTGTTCATGTCCGGGTCCATCCAGACGCCCTTGGCGGAGAGCACCTTGTGGTCCTCCGATCCGGGCAAGGGCGTCAGGAAAAAGAACTCCAGGATATCGATCGGCAGTTCGCGCTTGATGATTTCGATGTCGCGCAGGATCGATTCCTTGCTGTCGGCGGGAAAACCGAGAATGTAGCCGGCATAGGTGATGGCGC
>JBOHII010000377.1:0-16423 GCA_050725955.1 Pseudolabrys sp.
ATGGCCTCAAGCTCACCGACTATCGCGTGCGTATCCTCAATTCCGGCACCGAGGCGGTGACGCGCGTGCTGATCGAGAGCGAGGACGAGAACGGCGAGCGCTGGACGACGATCGGCGTGTCGCCCAACATCATCGACGCCTCGTTCCAGGCGCTGATGGATTCCATCGTCTACAAGCTGGTGAAATCGAAAGCGCCGGCGTGAATTAGGCCGCGTCCTCATAAATCCGATTCTGTAAACACGGCTTACTGAATGTCCGTTTCACTCCGAAAGCGACCGAATTGCTGCGATGCCACGAATTGTCGCGAAGGGTCAGTAACAGCCGTGACGCCTCGACTGAACCGTCTCGATAATTCCATGCTGTTCAGTCGATCGATTGGAGGTTTTGCGATGGAATTAGCAAGTTCGGGGCATTTCTATTCGGTACCAGCACTATCGATTGCGCCCTTTGTTTCCTATGCGTCGGTCGCTTTTCTTAGAACATATGCCTTATTTTTGCGGGATTAGCTTTATGCCCTACGGTTCTAAATTACGGCGGTGCATTTTAAACGTGCTGACGACCTTTGTTCGCTATGAAGGGCAAAAGCGGACATCGCCGGTATACCCTCAATCGTAAAACTCTGGCGCGAGCTTCAAGGTCTTGCGCTGAGCGGCGTCGTGATTGATCCAGAGCTTCGCGTGTTCCTTCGCCATAACGTCAGCGATACGCTGCATCGAAGCCACGGTCTTGTCCTTGTCGACATTGATTGAGGGCACGCGGCGATTGTCCCAGTTGCTCTGAAAGTGCACGGCATCGCCCGAGAGCACTATGGCGCCGGTCTTCGGCAATTTTACCAGCAGCGACTGGTGGCCAGGCGTGTGGCCGGGCGTTGCCAAAAGCGTCACGCTGCCGTCACCGAACACGTCGTGGTCACCCTCCAGTTTAATCACCGGCGACACTATGGCTCGAAGTTTCTGCCCGAAGGGCGCGGGCCAGTCGTATTCGGCCTTCTGCACCAGCACGGTGGATTGTGGGAACATGGTAATGTTGCCGACGTGGTCGGGATGGCTATGTGAGATGGCGACATATTTGATGTCGGAGGGCTTCACGCCGAGCATTTCAAGTTGTGAAGCAAGTTTCTTGGTCACGTGCCAATGGATCGCCCGCGGATCGGGCGGAGCAAGCCCGTTCGGCATGGCGGCAATTGAATCTGGAATGCCGGTGTCCCACAGCAGCCAGCCCTTCGTGTGGTGGATCAGATAACAGTTTTCCGCCATCTCCATCGACTTGCCGACGTCGACCCCTGGCGACCAGCGTGAAATATCGCCGGCGACGCCGTCGCCGCAATTAAGGATATAGAGTCTGTCGACGCCCGATTTGGTTTGCGCCGATGTCGACGCAACAAGAATTAGCAGCGCCAACATCATTGCACTGCCGAGACCAAATCTTTTCATGCTGGCTCCCCGCTTGCGTAGCCTCATCCAATTCCGCCATTGCTCAACAACAAATTGTAACAGCTCCAACGGCTATGCTGGAAGATGTCTTGGGGCCATTTTCGACCGAGCCAGCCGGTTTCGCGTCCTGCCCACTTCCGCTTCTTCCCGAAAGCGACCAAAAAGGGCGGACTGTTGGACCCCAAGATGGGGTTGAGATCGGCTGCGGAGGCGTGATTCAAGGTCCTAAACCGGAGGCTAGAATCATGCGCTACGAACTCACCGATTTTGAGGGGACTGCCATCAAGCCATTCCTTCCGAATAAGCCCCGCGGCGTGTCGCGCGTTAATGACCGCCGTGTACTCAACGGTATCTTTTGGGTCTTGCGCTCCGGCGTGCCATGGCGCGATCTGCCGGAGACCTTTGGCCACTATACGATCTGTTACAATCGCTTCGTTCGTTGGGGACGGGCTGGCGTCTGGGACCAGATAATGGATGCGTTGGCCACAATGCATGTTGCGGCGGTGCAGATGATCGATACGTCCATCGTGCGAGTGTATCAGCACGGAGCCTGCATCGCGGGCAATAGTCAGCAACACTTAGGCCGCTCGCATGGCGGTCGTGAATACAAACGGCCTGCCGGTGCAACTCGGGCTCACGCCCGGTGAGGCGCACGACAATCGGCTTTGCTCGGTTCTCCTGAGCGAATTGCGCCCCGAAACAATGTTATGGGCGGATCGCGGCTATGATGCCGATTGGATCAGAGCGCTTGCCAGTGACCATGGCGCGTGGGCAAACATTCCGCCGAAGCGGAACCGCAAAGAGGCAATCTGCTTCAGTCCATATCTCTACCGGGCGCGTAATCTGGTCGAACGGTTCTTCAACAAGAAGCAATGTCGGCGCATCGCAACACGCTATAACAGACTTGCGGCCAACTATCTCGCCTTCATCAAGCTCGCATCCATTCGGGTTTGGTTACGGGTTTATGAGTCCGGGTCCTAGTGTCGCCATGATCGACCACATCTCCATCGCCGTGCACGATCTCAAAGCGAGCGAACGCTTTTATACGGCGCTGCTCGCCACCCTCGGCATGACGAAATTGCGCGAATGGCCGAACGCAGCCATCGGCTACGGCAAGAAATATCCCGAATTCTGGATCAACGCGCGTGCCGCCATGACGCCGGTCGCCGCCGACAGCGGTGTGCACATCTGCCTGCGTGCCGGCGATGCCGAGACAGTCGACGCCTTCCATGCGGCGGCGCTGGCTGCGGGCGCAACGTCCGACGGCGCGCCGGGCTTGCGCACGCAGTATCATGAAAGCTACTACGCCGCCTTCATTCGCGATCCGGACGGCAACCGCATCGAGGCGGTGAATTTCACCCGGCCAGAATAGAGCCTACATCCGTTCGATGCTGGCGGCCGACATGGTCTTGGCTGTCTCGGGCACGGCTTCCGCGGCTTTGCGCAACATCGGCAGGATGTCGTCGACTTTGTCGGCCACCAGCAAATCGAAGCTGAGATCGCCGCGGATGAATTCGAGTTTGCGCATGTGATCGAGCAGTGCGCAGAGCGGCTCCCAGAAATTCTTGATATTGGCGATCAGCACCGGCTTCTTGTGGCGGCCGAGCTGGACCCAGGTGAGCTGCTCGACCAGCTCTTCCAGCGTGCCGATGCCACCGGGCAGCGCCACGAAGGCATCCGCCTGCTCAAACATCTTGCGTTTACGCTCGTGCAGGTCGCGGGTGACGATCAGCCCTTGCGCGCCTTTGTGCGCGTGTTCGCGCGCCACCAGGAATTCCGGAATGATGCCGGTGACTGTGCCGCCGTGTGCGAGCACGGAATTCGCGAGTTCGCCCATTATGCCGACGGCGCCGCCGCCGTAGACGAGCCCGACGCCGTTTTTGGCCAGGATGGCGCCGAAGGCGCGGGCGGCCTCCACAAAAGCCGGATCGGTTCCCGGTCCGGAGCCGCAATAGACGCAGATTTTTCTGATTTTAGCGAGGTTTTCTTGTTTGTTCATGGCCCTGCATGTGCGCTGGGTCTATGTCCGCGTCAAGATGTTGGCCGAAAATCGTTAACCGGCGGCGCCATGGCGGCGGGCAGGGTGATTGTGCCGCAGAATCCTCCTATATGAAGGCCCTGCATGAGCGACCATCACCACCACCACCGATCCTCCGAGCCGCCCGCGGTTTCCGCCAGCAGGGGCACGCTGATCAGCACTATCGTCCATTTGTGGCCGTATATCTGGCCGTCGGATCGGGCCGATCTCAAACTGCGCGTGCTCGGCGCCATGGTGCTGCTGCTCGCCGCCAAGCTTGCCACCATCTCGGTGCCCTTCACTTACAAATGGGCGACCGATGCGCTCGCCGGTCACGGCAGCGCGCCGGTGGCGGCTTCGGATTGGCTGGTCTGGGCGCTGGCGACGCCCGTCGTCATGACGATTGCTTACGGCGGCATGCGCATCCTGATGGCCGCGCTGACGCAGTTCCGCGACGGCATTTTCGCCAAGGTCGCGATGCACGCGGTGCGGCGGCTCGCTTACCGCACCTTCGTGCACATGCACGAATTGTCGCTGCGCTTCCATCTCGAGCGCAAGACGGGCGGCTTGACGCGCGTGCTCGAGCGCGGGCGCAACGCCATCGAGACTATCGTGCGCATGGTGATCCTGCAGCTCTCGCCCACGATCATCGAGCTCACGCTCATCGTCGCCGTGCTGATGTGGAAGTTCGACTGGCGCTATGTGCTGGCGATCATGATTACCGTCGCGGTCTATATGACTTACACCTATCACGCCACCGAATGGCGCATCGGCATCCGCCGCAAGATGAACGACAGCGACACCGACGCCAATATCAAGGCGATCGACTCGCTGCTCAACTACGAAACGGTAAAGTATTTCAGCGCCGAGCAGCGCGAGGCCGATCGCTACGACAAATCGATGGCGCGCTACGAAGACGCGAGCACGCGCGCCTATACCTCGCTCGCCGTGCTCAATGCCGGGCAGGCCGTGATTTTTACCTTCGGGCTGGCCGCCGCCATGGTGATGTGCGCCTACGAGGTCCAGGCCGGCACCAAGACGGTCGGCGATTTCGTTTTGATCAACGCCATGATGATCCAGCTTTATCAGCCGCTCAATTTCATGGGCATGGTCTACCGCGAGATCAAGCAGGCGGTGACCGATATCGAGATCATGTTTCAGATTTTGTCGCGCGAGCCGGAAATCAAGGATGTCTCCGGCGCGCTGCCGTTGCGGGTCACCCGCGGCACCGTCCGCTTCGAGGACGTGCGCTTTGCCTACGATCCCGGGCGCGGCATTTTGAAGGGCATCAGCTTCGACGTGCCGGCCGGCAAGACCGTGGCGGTGGTCGGCCCCTCCGGCGCCGGCAAGTCGACGATCTCGCGGCTGTTGTTCCGCTTCTACGATCTCGCCGGCGGCCGCATTTTGATCGACGGCCAGGACATCGCCCGCGTCACGCAAGCCTCGCTGCGCCGGGCGATCGGCATGGTGCCGCAGGACACAGTCCTGTTCAACGACACCATCCGCTACAACATCCGCTACGGCCGCTGGGAAGCGAGCGATGCCGAGGTCGAGGAGGCGGCCAAGCTCGCGCAGATCGATCCGCTCATCCGCATCGCGCCCAAGGGCTACGATACCGAAGTCGGCGAGCGTGGGCTGAAACTTTCAGGCGGCGAGAAGCAGCGCGTCGCCATCGCCCGCACCATCCTGAAGGCGCCGCCGATCCTGGTGCTCGACGAGGCGACCTCGGCGCTCGACAGCCACACCGAAAAGGAAATCCAAGACGCGCTCGAGCGGGTATCAAAGGGCCGCACGACGCTGGTGATCGCGCACCGGCTCTCCACCATCGTCGGCGCTGACGAGATCATCGTTCTCGAGCAGGGCGAGATCGTCGAACGTGGCACGCATTTCGCTCTGCTCGCCGCCAACGGGCTCTATGCCAGCATGTGGAACCGGCAGCGCGAAGCGGAAGAAGCGCGCGAGAAGCTCGCCCGCGTGGCCGAGGACGAAGGTGCGCCAAACCGTAATCCGCCGCCGGTGGAGGACGCCATTTCCGACGCCGAAGCGATCGAGGCGCCCGCCGCCGCCGCGGAGTAGGATACGGCATGTCCGTCTACGATTCGATTCGCGCGCAAATTGTGCCCATCACGCCGGAGGGCTATCCGTTCATCGGTGCCTTCGCCTTTGCCAGCCTCATCTTGTTCTGGCTGTGGACGCCGCTCGGCTGGCTCGGCACGCTGGCGACGGTCTGGTGCGCCTATTTCTTCCGCGATCCGCCGCGCGTCACGCCGGTGCGCGAAGGCCTGGTGGTGGCGCCGGCCGACGGGCGCGTCAGCCAGATCACCACGGCGCCGCCGCCGCACGAGCTTGGGCTCGGTGACAAGCCGCTGCCGCGCATTTCGATCTTCATGAGCGTGTTCGATTGCCACGTGAATCGCAGCCCGGCCGCCGGCCGCATCGAAAAAATCGTCTACCAGCCGGGCAAGTTCTTCAACGCCGACCTCGACAAGGCGAGCGCCGACAACGAGCGCAATTCGCTGGTCATTGCCACCGCCGGCACGCGTGTCGCGGTGGTGCAGATTGCCGGCCTGGTGGCGCGCCGCATCGTCTGCTTCGTGCGCGAGGGCCAGCCGCTCGGCGCCGGCGAGCGCTTCGGCATGATCCGTTTCGGTTCGCGCCTCGATGTCTATCTGCCCGACGGCACGCCGCCGATGGTCGCGGTCGGGCAATCCTCGATCGCCGGAGAGACCGTGCTTGCCGACCTGCGAACGGCGGACGCCGGCCGCGCCTTTCGCAGCGGTTAGCGCATGATTTCGAATCGTGGGCGTATTCGTTAACGAGAGCAACAATCGACTTTTTCCCGCCGTGGCGCGCGTGGCCGCAAGCGACTATACTGGCGCCATGGTTTTTCCGCCGTTCGATCCCGCTCCGCCGCCGCGCCGTCGCCGCTTCAAGGCGATCCCGGTGCGTATGCTGCTGCCCAATCTGATCACGCTCCTGGCGTTGTGCGCAGGGCTTACCTCGATCCGCCTGGCGGTCGAAAGCAAGCTCGACCTGGCGCTGGCCGCGATTGTGTTCGCCGCACTGCTCGACGGCATCGACGGGCGCATCGCGCGCCTGCTCAAGGGTACCTCGCGCTTCGGCGCCGAGCTCGACAGTCTCGCCGACTTCGTGAATTTCGGCGTGGCGCCGGCGCTGATCCTGTATTTCTGGGGCCTGCACGAGTTGAAGAATGCCGGCTGGATCGCGGCTTTGGTGTTCGCGATCTGCGCGGCACTTCGGCTCGCGCGATTCAACGTGATGATCGACGATCCCGGCAAGCCGGCCTGGGTGGGAAATTTCTTCACCGGCATTCCGGCGCCGGCCGGCGCGATCACGGTGCTGCTGCCGATCTATCTCAACTTCCTCGGCGTCTCCAACGGGCTGGTCACGGTCTGGCTCACCTTCTTCTACACGCTGGCGGTCGCATTGTTGATGGTCTCGCAGTTGCCGGTGTTCTCCGGCAAGCGCGTGGGCAAGCGCGTGCCGCCCGATTTGGTACTGCCGGTCTTCGTGTTGGTGGTGTTATTTTTCGCACTGCTGATCAGCTATCCGTGGGCAGTGCTCACCCTCGGCACGCTCGCCTATATCGGCTGCTTGCCGCTCGGCTGGTGGTCCTATCGCGAACATCATCGCAAGGACATGGCCGCAGCCACCGCTGCCGCCGCGGCGTCCGCCGGCGAAGCCCCGGCCGCGCCCGGGCATGTCCCGGCCGGCGATAGCGAGCCCGATCGCCCGGCGCGGCTGAACTAGGCCGGGAAATCCGCAAACCGCCATGCCGCGTGCAACCCGCGTCCTTGCCGCTGCCGGCCGGCAGGATCGGCCGGTGATCGACACCGTCATCCTCGATTACGCCGGGCGCAGCGCGCAAAAGGCGACGGTCACCGGCATCAAAGGCACCGTCATCGATATCGATCTGCACGAGCCGGCGCGGCTACGCACCGACGACCTGTTGCTGCTCGACAGCGGCGAGCTGGTCGAAGTGGTGGCCGCGCCCGAGCCGCTGGTTGAAGCGCGGGCGGCGGACGTAGCGGCGCTGGCGCGGCTCGCCTGGCATCTCGGCGACCGCCACGTGCCGGTGCAGGTACTGCCCAACCGGATTCGCGCAAAACGCGACGCGGCGATCGAGGCGCTGCTCACATCGCTCGGCGCCAAGGTGACGACGATCGAAGCGCCGTTCGAGCCGGAGGGCGGCGCCTACGCCGCATCGGTTACGCACGGCCACGCGCATCACGACCATGAGCATGATCATCATGGCCATTCGCTCGGCCACGGCCACCATCGCGATCACTAGGGCAACAGCCCCTGCGTCCCGAACGGATAGCCGGGCATCAATTGATAAGGATGTTTCCAGCCCGGCAGCGCCTTCATGCGCTCGAGCCAGGCGGCAATCGCCGGATGCTCCTTGGCGATGTCGAAGCCGAATTCTTCCGCGGGATAGTAGAGATAGCCGGTCATTGAAATATCGGCGACGGTCGGCTTGTCGCTCGCGAGGTAACGCCTGCCGTCGAGACGCTTGTTGACGATCGACAGCGCCGCATCTATGCGCCCTTTCATGAAAGTCATCACCGCGGGGTCGGCCGGCTTGGATGCAAAATTTTTGAGAAATCTGAACGGTCCGAGGAAGCCGTTCACTTTCTGATTGTCGAAGATCATCCAGCGCAGCGCCTCCAGCCGTTCGTCTTCGCCCTGCGGTTTGAACATTCCGGTGAGATCGGACAGATAAGTGAGGATCACGGCGGATTGGGTCAGCTTCTTGGCGCCGTGCACCAGCACCGGCACTTCGCCCATTTCGTTCACCGATTCGCGGTATTCCGGCTTACGCGTGGCCCCGCCGGCGAAGAAATCGATCCAGACCGGTTCCCACTTGGCGTCGATCAGATTGAGCATGAGCGCGGCGCGATAGGCGTTGCCGGATTGGGCGAAGCAATAGAGCTGAAATTCGGCCATGGGTTTCCTGCTTTGCGATAAGTGCTAGCGCGACAGCGTCACCGGCGTGTCGGCGGCGGCTTGGCCTTCAAAGCGGCCGTTGGCGAACATCAGATGCGCCAGCGGGCGGTTCTCATAGTCATTGATCGTCAGCGCGTTTTGCTCGAGCGCCCAGCGCCGGCTGGTGAAGAATTTGCCCGGGCAACCGCCGTCCGGGGTGACGGCGCCCTGCTGCGCGCCGGCAGCGCCACCGAAATTCATGCCGCAGGGCGGCGCGTTTGGCTCGGCCAAAAACCAGCGGCCGATCATGTCATCGCCCGTCGGCACCGTGGCTGCCGGTTTGGATTCGCCGAGCACGCCGCCGGCGCAATTCGCCAGCAGCAACGCGATGAGAACGCCTGCAGCGGCGCGAAATGTCGGCATGACTTTTTGCCTGAGCATGACCCACTCCGAAAACCGGTGCCCACTTTTCGGATCATCCTCCGGCGTGTCCTCACTTCATGGTGGGGATGACGAATTCGGCGCCTTCCTTGGTGCCGGTCGGCCAGCGCGAGGTCACCGTTTTGATCTTGGTGTAGAAACGGACCGAATCCGGCCCGTGCTGGTTGAGATCGCCAAAGCCAGAGCGCTTCCAGCCGCCGAAGGTATAGTAGGCCAGCGGCACCGGAATGGCGAAATTTACCCCCACCATGCCGGCCTGCACGCGATTGACGAAATCGCGCGCGGTGTCGCCGTCGCGCGTAAAGATGGCGACACCGTTACCGTAGTCGTGGTCGGACGGCAGCCGCACCGCCTCCTCGTAGTCCTTAGCGCGCACCACCGACAGCACCGGCCCGAAAATCTCCTCTTTGTAGATCTTCATGTTCGGCTTGACCTCGTCGAACAGGCAGCCGCCGAGGAAATTGCCGTTTTCATAGCCCTGCAACTTGAAGCCGCGGCCGTCGACCACGAGCTTGGCGCCTTCCTTGATGCCGCTGTCGATATAGCCGCGCACCTTGCCGAGCAGCTCCTTGGTCACCATCGGCCCGTAGTCAGCCTTGTCGTCGCTGGAGGGGCCTATCTTCAGATTCTCCACCCGCGGGATCAGCTTGCCGACCAGCGCATCGGCGGTCTTCTGGCCGACCGGCACCGCTACTGAGATCGCCATGCAGCGCTCGCCGGCCGAGCCGTAGCCGGCCCCGATCAACGCATCGACCGCCTGGTCCATATCGGCATCCGGCATCACGATCATGTGGTTCTTGGCGCCGCCGAAGCACTGCACGCGCTTACCGTTGGCGCAGCCGGTCGTGTAGATGTATTCGGCGATCGCCGAGGAGCCAACGAAGCCGATCGCCTTGATGCGGTCGTCGGTGAGCAGCGTATCGACCGCTTCCTTGTCGCCGTTCACGACATTGAGGATGCCTTCAGGCAGCCCGGCTGCAAAGAACAGTTCGGCGATGCGCATCGGCACCGACGGATCGCGCTCCGAGGGTTTGAGGATGAAGGCGTTGCCGCAGGCGATGGCCGGCGCGCATTTCCATAGGGGGATCATGGCCGGAAAATTGAACGGCGTGATGCCGGCGACCACGCCGAGCGGCTGCCGCACGGAATAAAGATCGATGCCGGGGCCGGCGCCCTCGGTATATTCGCCCTTGAGCAGATGCGGAATGCCGCAGGCGAACTCAACCACTTCGAGTCCGCGCTGGATGTCGCCGCGCGCGTCGGGCAACGTCTTGCCGTGCTCGGAGGAGAGCAGCTTCGCCAGGCTGTCGTATTCCTTCTGCACCAGGTCGAGGAACTTGAACATCACGCGGGCGCGGCGCTGCGGATTGGTGGCAGCCCAAGCCGGCTGCGCGGCCTGCGCATTGGCAATCGCGTGCTCGACCTCGAATTGCTTGGCCAGCGCGACTTTCGCCTGCACCTCGCCGGTGTTCGGATTGAACACGTCGCCGAAGCGTCCGGAGGTTCCTTTGACGGCCTTGCCGCCGATGAAATGGCCGATGTCACGCATGGCTTGCTCTCCTCCGCATTTACCGGTCCTTAAGCGGACCGCAGGGGTTCGTTACCCCGTTTTTTGCGATTTTTGCAGCATTTTGCCGGCCAATCACGGGGCGGGCAGGGAAAATGCGCGTGTTTTTCTTTCACCAACGATTAGCCTTTACCGCCTCTTAACAGCGCCAGTCTAGGGTCGTTTGCGGGCGGCGGTCATACCGTTTTTGCCCGCAGTACGTGCGCGTTGGGTAGGGTCGTCATGGATATTGCAACAAGTCTAGGCCTGTTGTGCGGGGTCGGTGTCGTCGGCCTCGTGATCATGATGGGCGGCGACCTGCACATGTTCGTCAGCGAACATGCCTTCATCGTTATTTTCGGCGGTTCCTTCGCCGCCACGTTGATCCGCTTTCCGCTCTCTTCGATCATGCACGGTCTGCCGCTCGGCGCGAAATTCGCGTTTTCCATGCGCCGCATGACCCAGCGCGAATTGGTCGACGAACTGGCCGGGCTCGCCGAAATCGCCCGCAAGTCGGGGCCGGTGGGGCTGGAAAAAGTGGAGATCGAAGACCCGTACCTGGCCAAAGGCATCCGTTTCGTAGCCGACGGTTACGATACCAACTTCATCCGCGACAATTTGGAGCGCGACCGCGACAACTTCCTCACTCATCTCGACGAGGGTCAGAAGATTTACCGCGCGGTCGGCGACTGCGCGCCGGCCTTCGGCATGATCGGCACGCTGATCGGCATGGTGCAGATGTTCGCCAACATGACCGACCCGTCCAAGCTCGGCCCGTTCATGGCCGGCGCCTTGCTGGCGACCTTCTACGGCGCCGCGCTCGCCAACCTGTTCTGCCTGCCGATCGCCGACAAGCTGCATCTCAAGCTGGTCGACGAGGAAATCAACCGCACCCTGATGATCGACGGCATTCTGATGATCCGCGAAGCCAAGAGCCCGACTTTGGTGCGCGAAATGTTACTCGCCTACCTGCCCGAGAAACATCGCCACAGCGAAGCCGATGCGGACAAAGCGCCGGACGCGGTTGCCGCTTAACGGCGCATCCGGAACCGCGCCCATGGCCAGACGCAAAGAGAGTCACGCTGGCGGTCACGGATGGTTCGTGACCTTTGCCGACTTGATGGGGCTGTTGGTCTCCTTCTTCGTGATGCTGGTCGCCTTTTCCACCCAGGATCAGCAGAAACTCAAAATCGTCGCCGGCTCGATGCGCGACGCCTTCGGCGTGCAGCAGAACGTGCGCTATTCCGGCATCATCGAAGTGCTCGGCCTGCCGACGCGGCCGAAGCTCAAGAATGCGGCGCAGATCGATCCGTCCGAGGCCTCGGCGACGCCGACGCCCGATGAAAACGACACGAAGCGCAATTACGGCGCGAACTTCAAGAAGGATCAGAAATTCGCGCTTGCGTCGGCTTCGCTGCGCCAGGCTTTGCAGGAAATGCCGGAGATCACCGAAGTCTCCAAGCACATCATGATCGAGGAAACCAAGCAGGGCCTCAACATCGAGATTGTCGACCAGGACGGCCGCTCAATGTTCCCGGACGGCGCCAAGGAACCCTATGAGCGCACGCGCAAGCTGATCCAGAACATCGCGCCAGCGCTCAAGGCGATGCCGTTCCGGGTCTCCATCACCGGCCATACCGCTTCGAGCAAAGTCCCCGATAAGCCGGGTTACGGGCCATGGGAACTTTCCGCCGACCGCGCCAATGCGGTGCGAGAGATTCTTGCCGCCGAAGGACTGCCTTCCGCGCATATCTTCATGGTGGCCGGCAAGGCCGACACCGATCCGCTGTTCCCGGACAACCCGTATATGTCGCCGAACCGCCGGGTCACCATTACCCTGATGCGGGAAGAGCCGCCGATTCCCCCCGATTTTACCCCGTAACCGGTCCGGATTCCCGCCGCCATCGCTTAATCCGCGTCAATCGGCCATTGGAAAATGGCCGGTATTCGCGCGAACTTTGCGGTGATATAAGGCCCGCCTCCCAGCCCAGCGGCGGTCCGCAAAAAGCTCGAAGAGTGACGGCGTGAACGAAGGCGCGGCATCCGCCGAAGCGAATGTCCTCAATGGCGGCCGAACAGCGCCGCCCAGCTTCGTGGCCTTGGCGCTCGGCAGCGTCGGCGTGGTCTATGGCGACATCGGCACCAGCCCACTCTACGCCTTTCGCGAGGCGGCGATCGCGGCAAGCCACGACCATCCGGTCACCCGCGGCGTCGTGCTCGGCGTGTTGTCGTTGATCCTGTGGGCGCTGATCGTCACCGTGACGCTGAAATACGTGCTCATCTTGCTGCGCGCCGACAATAACGGGGAAGGCGGCACGCTCTCGCTCACGGCGCTGGCCAGCCGCTCGCTCGGTCGGCGTACCGCGTTTGTCTTCATCGTCGGCGTCATCGGCGCGGCGATGTTTCTTGGCGACAGCGTGATCACGCCGGCCATCTCGGTGCTGTCGGCCGTGGAAGGGCTCAAGCTCGCCAGCCCAGCCTTCAGCGAATATGTGGCCCCACTCACGGTATTTATTCTGATCGGCTTATTCGCCGCGCAAAGCCGCGGCACCGCCAAGGTGGCCGCCATGTTCGGGCCGATCATGGTGGTCTGGTTCGTCGCCATCGCGGTCGCCGGCGCCCTGCACATCCGCGACGATCCGCACGTGCTGACTGCGATCAATCCGCTCTATGGCGTCGAATTTCTGCTCGATCACGGGGAGATCGGCCTGGTCACGCTCGGCGCGGTGTTCCTGGTGGTTACGGGCGGCGAGGCGCTTTATGCCGATCTCGGCCATTTCGGCCGCAAGCCGATCCAGACCGCCTGGCTGTGCCTTGTGCTGCCGGCGCTGCTGATCAATTATTTCGGCCAAGGCGCCAAGGTGCTGGCCGATCCGCTGGCGATCGAAAATCCGTTCTACCGCCTGGTTCCGCAAACATTCCTCTTGCCGATGATTGTGCTGGCGACCGCGGCCACCGTGATCGCGAGCCAGGCGGTGATCACCGGCGCCTATTCGCTGGTGCATCAGGCGATCCAACTCGGCCTGTTGCCACGGCTCACCATCCTGCACACCTCGGCCTCCCATGTCGGCCAGATCTATATTCCGCGCGTGACGGTGGCGCTGCTGGTCGGCGTGCTGCTGCTGGTCGGACTATTCCGCACGTCCAGCGCGCTTGCATCCGCCTACGGCATCGCGGTCGCCACCACCATGGTGGTCGACGGATTGCTAGCCTTCATCGTGATTTGGAAGCTATGGAAGTGGCCGCTTTGGAAGACCGCAATGGTGATCGTGCCATTCGTAATCGTCGACGTGACGTTCTTCTCGGCCAATTTCCTCAAACTGTTCGAAGGCGCGTGGGCGCCGCTATTGTTCGGCGCCACCATGGTGCTGTTGATCCTGACCTGGCGGCGCGGCACTGGAATCCTGATCGGCAAGACGCGGCGCACCGAGGTGCCGATCGAAACCCTGCTGCACAGTCTGGAGAAGAAGCCGCCGCACAGCGTGCCCTGGACGGCCGTGTTCCTCACCAGCGACCCGGATTTCGCGCCGACCGCGCTGTTGCACAATCTTAAGCACAACAAGGTGCTGCACGAGCACAACGTGATCCTCACCATTATCACCGCCGATACGCCGCGCGTTCCGGAAGACGAGCGGGTGCAGATCACGCCGCTGTCGAAGCATTTTTCGCGGGTGTCCTTGAAGTTCGGCTACATGGAACAGCCCAACGTGCCGAAGGCGCTGGCGGTCGCGCGCAAACTCGGCTGGCAGTTCGACATCATGTCGACCTCGTTCTTCCTGTCGCGGCGCTCGCTCAAGCCGTCACCCAAGTCGGGCATGCCGGCCTGGCAGGATCACCTGTTCATCGCCCTGGCGCGTTCGGCCAGCGACGCCACCGACTTTTTCCAGATTCCGACGGGTCGGGTGGTGGAGGTGGGAACGCAGGTGACTGTCTGAGCAGACCTGCGCTATTCGCGGGACTGCCACCTAACGTATTGATAAAACTGTGTTATTATTCAAGTGCGGGCCGCGCTTTACGCATGGCTCGGCTTTTCGATTTGCGCAAATGGTGGTGCCGGGGAACTCCCCCCGGCGTTATAAGCCGCGGCCCCAAAGTTTTTGCACTGCAATAACCTCCAGGACAATCCCCATGTCTCAAGCGATAGCTGCCGCCAGCGGCGGCTCGGTTGCGCCCAACGGCGTCGACGAGGCACACGTCAAAGCCGGTTTCTGGGCGCTCACGCTCGGTTGCATCGGCGTGGTCTACGGCGACATCGGCACCAGCCCGCTCTACGCCGTGCGCGAGTCGGTGCTGGCGGCCGTCGGTCCCGGCAAGGCGGCGAGCGAGCCGGTGGTGCTCGGCATTTTGTCGCTGATCATCTGGGCGTTGCTCTTGGTGGTCACGGCCAAATACGTGCTGATTCTGTTGCGCGCAGACAACCACGGCGAGGGCGGCACGCTGGCGCTGATGGCGCTCGCCTCGCGCGCGCTAGGCGGCAGCCGCGGCGGTGGCATCGTGGTTCTGCTTGGCATCATCAGCGGCGCCTTGTTCTACGGCGACGCCATCATCACGCCGGCGCTCTCGGTGCTCTCCGCGATCGAAGGCTTGAAAGTCGCGACCCCGGCGTTCGACGACTACGTCGTGCCGATCACCGTGGTGATCCTGATCGCACTGTTTGCGGTGCAGTCGCGCGGCACCGCCAAGGTCGCCGCTTTTTTCGGCCCGATTACGCTGGTTTGGTTTGCCGCCATCACGGTCGCCGGGCTCTGGCATATCGGGCAAAATCTGACGGTGCTGTTGGCGTTCAGTCCCTATTACGGGGTGCACTTCCTCATCCACCACGGCATCATCGGGCTGTTCACGCTGGGCGCCGTGTTCCTGGTGGTGACGGGATCGGAAGCTCTCTATGCCGACTTGGGCCATTTCGGCCGTGGGCCGATCCGCTTAGCCTGGCTGGTGGTGGTGCTGCCGGCACTGACCATCAACTATCTCGGGCAGGGTGCGCTGGTGTTGGCCGATGCGAAAACCATAGATAACCCGTTCTTCCTGATGTATCCGCATTGGGCGCTGTTGCCGATGGTGGCGCTGGCGACGGCGGCGACCGTGATCGCGAGCCAGGCGGTGATCACCGGCGCCTATTCGCTCACCCAGCAGGCGATCCAACTTGGCCTGCTGCCGCGGCTGGAAATCCGCCACACTTCGGAAGCGCTGTTCGGGCAGATCTACATGCCGCGGGTGAATACGCTGCTGTTGTTCGGCGTATTGCTGCTGGTGGCCTTGTTCCGCTCCTCGAGCGCTCTTGCCTCGGCCTACGGCATTGCCGTCACCGGCACCATGGTGGTGACCGCCATGATGGCGATCGTGGTGATCCGGCGGGTATGGCACTGGCCGATGCTCGCGGCACTCGGGCTGATGCTGCCGCTCCTGTTCATCGATTTCACCTTCCTCGCCGCCAACCTGCTCAAGATTGTGGAGGGCGGCTGGATGCCGCTCGCGCTCGGCGCGCTGGTGATGACGATTATGTACACTTGGAAGCGCGGCAGCCGGCTGCTGTTCGAAAAGACGCGGCGGCAGGAAACGCCGCTCGAATTCCTGGTCGCCAAACTGGAAAAGAAGCCGCCGGCCCGGGTGCCCGGCACCGCGGTGTTTTTCACTAGCGACCCGTCGAGCGCGCCCACCGCGCTGATGCACAGCCTCAAGCATTATAAGGTGCTGCACGAAAAGAACGTTATCCTCACCATCGAGACGGCGGACACCCCGCGCGTGGACGCCGCCGAGCGGGTGCGCATCGAGCCGGTGGGCGAGACGTTTTCACGCGTCGTGCTGCGATTTGGTTTCATGGAAACGCCAAACGTGCCCAAGGCGCTGGCGATCGCGCGCAAGCTCGGCTGGCAGTTCGACATCATGTCGACGTCCTTCTTCTTGTCGCGCCGGTCGTTGAAACCTGCCGCCCATTCCGGCATGCCGCGCTGGCAGGACCGGCTCTTCATCGCGCTGTCGAGGACTGCAAACGACGCCACCGACTATTTCCAGATCCCAACCGGGCGGGTGGTGGAGGTG
>JBOHII010000378.1:0-2015 GCA_050725955.1 Pseudolabrys sp.
AAACGCACGGCGTGGCAGTCGAGCGCGGGCCGCTGCAGCGTTTCGGCGCCAAAGGACCGGGGACAAGCGTCTATTTCCGCGATCCGGACGGCTCGCTGATGGAATTTATGACCTATGGAGAACGCCAATGAGCGAAGCGCCCGGCACCCATAATCCTCAATTCCTGCCGCTCGGCATTCCAGCGCCGCAGGATGACGGCGGTGCGCGGCATCTTGCCGGCATGAAGCTGCCCGATCTGGCGCTGCCGGCGACTGACGGCAAGTCAGTGAATCTGTCCAAGCTCAAGGGCCGCACGGTGGTCTATGTCTATCCGCGCACCGGCGTGCCCGGTGTCGATGCGCCGGCGGGCTGGGACGACATCCCTGGCGCGCGCGGCTGCACGCCGCAATCCTGCGGTTTCCGCGACCATTTCGGCGAGCTCAAGCGGCTGGGCGCGGCGCAGGTATACGGCCTGTCGACGCAGGAAACCGCCTATCAGCGCGAGGCGGCGACCCGGCTGCATCTTCCGTTTGCGATCCTGTCGGATGAGAAACTGGCACTCGCCGAGGCGCTCAGGCTGCCGACCTTCACCACGTCCGGCATGACGCTCTTCAAGCGTATGGCGCTGGTGATCGACGACGGCGCGATTACCAAGGTGTTCTACCCGGTGTTCCCGCCGGACAAGAACGCCGAGGAAGTGATCGCCTGGCTTCAGGCGTCTAAATAACCGCGAACATCGACGAACACCTTGCGGAACATCTCCGGCGTTAGCACGCCGGTGTTGGTGTTGTAGCGCGAGCAGTGATAACTGCTGAACAAAGTGAGGGTGCCCAGCCTATTTTTGCCGCCATGCTTGAATGGCGCGGCGGATTTTTTCGTACCGAGCGCGGTCACCACGCTGTCGTGGGCTATGCGTCCGAGCGCGACGACGCCCTTGAGCTTCGGCATTTCGGCAACGGTGGCTTTGAGGAAATCGCGGCAGGTCGCGATTTCTGCGCCGGTCGGCTTGTTTTCCGGTGGCACGCAGCGCACCGCGTTGCTGATGCGGCAGTCGACCAGCTCTAAGCCGTCGTCGGGATGCGCGCCGTATGTCCCGTGCGCAAAGCCGTAGCGGGCGAGCGTTTCGTACAACAGCACGCCGGCATGATCGCCGGTGAACGGACGCCCGGTGCGGTTGGCGCCTTGCAGGCCGGGGGCGAGCCCCACAATCAGCAAGCGCGCGTCGCGCGGACCGAAGGAGGGGACCGGTGCGTTGAACCAGGTCGGCTCCTCGGCGCGCCATTGTTTGCGAAACGCCGCCAGCCGCGGGCAGCGCGGGCAATCGCGCCCGGGCATGCTGCCGCGCTCGGTCATGGCGCGCGGCTAATCTTCGAAATCGTCGTCGTCGGTCCCAGCCCCGGCGTCTGCCCGCTGCGGCACCGGCGGACGCTGCAGGAATTGCGGCGTGTGCTGCGGCGGCTCGCGATCGTCGCGCGGGCCGCGCGCCTCGCGGGCGGCGCGCTCGGACGGATCGCGGCCGATCTTGCTCTGCAGCGTGACGATGTCCGTGAAGATGTCGGCCTGGCGGCGCAACTCGTCGGCCACCATCGGCGGCTGCGTGGTGACGGTCGAGATCACGGTCACCCGCACGCCCTTGCGCTGCACGGCTTCCACCAGCGAACGGAAATCGCCATCGCCGGAAAACAGCACCATGTGATCGATCGAGCCGGCGATTTCCATGGCGTCGACTGCGAGTTCGATATCCATGTTGCCTTTGACTTTACGGCGGCCGGTCTGGTCGACGAATTCCTTGGTCGCCTTGGTGACCACCGAATAGCCGTTGTAGTCGAGCCAGTCGATCAGCGGACGAATCGAGGAATATTCCTGGTCCTCTATCACCGCGGTGTAATAGAACGCCCGCAGCAGATAGCCGCGCGATTGGAATTAGCGTAAGAGGCGCTTGTAATCGATATCGAAGCCAAGCGATTTCGCTGTCGCATAAAGGTTGGCGCCGTCAATGAACAGCGCGATTTTTTCGATTTGTGCCGACATGGTGT
>JBOHII010000379.1:0-15378 GCA_050725955.1 Pseudolabrys sp.
CACCGTGGCCGACGGCATCGAGAGCGCGCGCGAGAGCCACCGGCTGCAGGCGATCGGCTGCCGGGCCGGGCAGGGCGAGCTGTTCGGCAATCCGATGCCGAAGGGCCGGCTCATCGGTTTGATGCGCAGCCGCATGGTCGGCAATCTGGCTGCCGGCAGGGCATAACGCCTCCCGCATCCGTGACTTGCCTGTGAAGGCGCCGCGCCGTATTTTTTGAATCTAACGAATTCGAGAGGGCATGCCGATGCACGTCATTCGCCGCCGCGGCTGGGACATTCCTGATCGCTTCGCCACGCCCGAGCGTCTGGCCGTCAATCGCCGCACTCTCTTGATCGGCGGTGCGGCGGCGCTCGCCTTATCGCCATACGCCGCCACGGCGCAACGCGTGTCCGATCTCGCCAAGCTGGCGGACCCGACCGCCGATCTTTATCCGGCCAAGCGCGACACGAAATATGTGCTCGACCGGCCAATCACCGATGAGAAGGTCAACGCCAACTACAACAATTTCTACGAATTCAACGGCTCGAAATACGTCGCCGATCAGGCGCAGAAGCTCAGCATCCGGCCATGGCAGGTGAAGATCGACGGGCTGGTGGAAAAGCCGTTCGAGATCGGCATCGACGAACTCATCCGAAAAATGACGCTCGAGGAACGCACCTATCGCCACCGCTGCGTGGAAGCCTGGAGCATGGCGATCGCCTGGACCGGCTTCCCGCTTGCCCGGCTGGTCGAGTTCGCCAAACCCCTGGGCTCCGCCAAATATCTGCGGATGGAAACCTTCATGAATCCGAAGGAGGCGCCCGGGCAGCGGCAGACCTGGTATCCCTGGCCCTATGTCGAAGGCCTCACCATGGCGGAGGCGACCAACGAGGTCGCGTTTATCGCCACCGGCGCCTACGGCCATCCGATGGTCAAACAGCACGGCGCGCCGCTGCGGCTGGCGGTGCCGTGGAAATATGGTTTCAAGTCGATCAAATCGATCGTGCGCTTCAGCTTCGTCAAAGAGCGGCCGAAGGGTTATTGGGAAGCGCTGCAAGCGTCGGAATACGGCTTCTGGGCCAACGTCAATCCGGCGGTGCCGCATCCGCGTTGGAGCCAGGCGAGTGAAGAAGTGATCGGCACCGGCGAGCGCCGGCCGACGCTGATCTTCAACGGTTACGGCGACTATGTTGCCGGGCTCTACAAAGACCTTGAAAAAGAGCGGCTGTGGGCCTGAGGCGTTAATCGCCACGCTTGCATCTTCCATTCAAGCCTTTGATTTAGAATATTAATTCTTAAACGACGCGACTGGCTTGGACAAATAGTTATACGATATTTATTCCCGGCTCTGTCGGCGCAAGCTATCGTGGTCGACGAAACGAGCCGGGCAACGCCCGCAAATTTCGCCGGCCCAGCGAGGGCCGGTAAAAGCCGGCTCGGTCAGGAACGTCCAGGAGTTAATCCATGAAGAAAATCTTCGTTTTGCTCAGCGCGGCACTCGCCGCGCTGGCGATAACGGCCGCGTCGGCCAATGCTCAGATCATCATCAAGTTCAGCCACGTCGTCGCCAACGACACGCCGAAAGGCAAAGGCGCCCTCAAGTTCAAGGAGCTGGCCGAGAAATACACCAACGGCAAGGTGAAGATCGAAGTCTATCCGAACTCGCAGCTGTTCAAGGACAAGGAGGAGATGGACGCGCTGCAGCTCGGCTCGGTGCAGATGCTAGCGCCCTCGACCGCGAAATTCGCACCGCTCGGCGTCAAGGAATTCGAGGCGCTCGACCTGCCGTGGCTGTTCAAGGATGACGCGACCTATGCCAAGGCCATGAAGGGTCCGGTCGGCCAATACCTGTTCAAGAAGCTTGCGGCGAAAGGTATCACCGGCTTGGCTTATTGGGACAACGGCTTCCACATGGTTTCCGCCAACCGTCCGCTGCTGATGCCGGCGGACTTCCAGGGTCTTAAGGTCCGCATCTCCGGCTCCAAGATCGCGGACAGGTACTTCCGCGACGTCGGCGCGATCCCGCAGATCATGGCCTTCTCGGAAGTCTATCAGGCGCTGCAGACCGGCGTGGTAGACGGCTGCGAGAACACCCCGTCGAACTATCTGACGCAGAAATTCTACGAGGTGCAGAAGGACATCACCGTCTCCAATCACGCGCACCTGCAATACGCGGTGATCGTGAACTCCAAGTTCTGGAACGGCCTGCCGGCCGATATCCGCAAGGAGCTTGAAAAAGCAATGGACGAGGCGACCGACTACACCAACTCGATCGCGCATGAGGAAAACGTGGACGCGCTGGCCAAGATTAAGGCTTCCGGCAAGACCACGCTGCACTATCTGACCGACGATCAACGCAAGGCCTGGCAGACGGCGATGGCGCCGACCTACGTCTGGGCCAAGGGCCGCGTTGGCCAGGAAGTGCTCGACCTGTTATCCAAACAGCTCGACATCAAAATGAACTGACGGCAAGCTAGAGAAAAATAAGAACGGCCGGGAGCGCAAAAGAACTCCCGGCCGCTGGTTTGGGGGGAATTGCGTGGTTTCGCGCGCACTCGATCATCTCGAGGAGTGGTTGATCGCGACTTTGATCGCGGCGGCGACCCTTCTGATTTTTCTCGCCGTGCTGCATCGCTACGGTACCGGCGTTTCCATCGACGTGTCGAAATGGGCGACCGCGCACGGCCTGACGCTGCTCGCCGCGCTGACGCTCGGCATTTTCCGCTGGCTCAGCTCGTTCGACGTCTCCTGGGCGCAAGAACTGTGCATCTACATGTTCGTCTGGATGGCCAAGTTCGGCGCCGCCTATGGCGTACGCACCGGTATCCATGTCGGCGTCGATGTGTTCGTCAATATGCTGGGGCCGAGTTCACGCAAGCGCGTGATCCTATTCGGCCTTCTGTGCGGCGCGCTGTTCACCGCGACGGTGGCGGTATTCGGCGGCGCCTTCGTCTGGAAGGTCTATCACACCGGCATCAGGTCGAACGATCTTGAAGTGAGAATGTGGATCGTCTTTTCCGCGATTCCTCTCGGCTCCGGGCTGATGTGCTTCCGCTTCCTGCAGGTCGCCTGGTGGTTCTTCTGGACCGGCGAGCTGCCGCACCATGACGCCAGCCACGTCGAGGGCGTCGAGGAGGATAATCTTCATCCGGAGCCGGTCGCGGCCGAGCCTGCCAAGGACGATTCCCGTGCGCTAGGGCTGATCATCATTCTCATTCCGTTGCTGATCGTGGCGATATGCTTCGCGCGCGAAGCGCACCTCATCGCGCTTCCGCAGGGCTTGCGTGGCTTGATCCTGTTCGCGTTGCTGTTGTCGCTGATGTTCACCGGCATGCCGGTGTCGATCGCGCTCGGTCTGACCGTCTTGACCTTCATGTTCACACTCACCGAGGTGCCGACCGAATCGGTGGCGCTCAAGCTTTTTACCGGTCTTGAGAGCTTCGAGATCATGGCAATCCCGTTCTTCATTCTGGCCGGAACCTTCCTCACGCATGGTGGCGTCGCCAAACGCATGATCAATTTCGCCACGTCGATGGTCGGGCACTGGTACGGCGGGCTCGGCCTTGCCGGCGTCGTCGCCTGCGCGCTGTTTGCCGCGGTGTCCGGCTCATCGCCGGCGACGGTGGTGGCGATCGGCTCGGTGATCATGCCGGCCATGGTGGCGCAAGGCTTCCCCAAACGATTTGGCGCTGGCGTCATCGCCACTTCGGGCGCGCTCGGCATCCTCATTCCGCCCTCGATCGTGATGGTGCTTTACGCCGTTGCCACCAATTCCTCGATCGGCAAGCTGTTCGTGGCGGGCATCATCCCGGGCATCGTACTCGCCACGATGCTCGGCGCCACCACGTGGTACCGCGCCTGGCGCAACGGCTATCCGCGCATGCCGCGGGCTACATTCAAGGAACGCTTCACCGCGTTTCGCGAATCGATCTGGGGCCTGCTGCTGGTCGTCATCGTGATGGGCGGCATTTACACCGGCCTGTTCACGCCGACCGAGGCCGCGGCGATGAGCGCCGTCTATGCCTTCTTCATCGCGGTGTTCGTCTACAAGGACCTCAAATTAAGCGACGTTCCGCGTGTGCTGCTTTCGTCGGCGAATTTGAGCGCGATGCTGCTCTATATCATCACCAACGCGATCCTGTTTTCGTTTCTGCTCACCTACGAGAATATTCCGCAGGCGCTGGCGCAATGGATTACCAATCAGGGCCTGGGCTGGGTCGCCTTCCTGCTGGTGGTCAACGTCATGCTGCTGCTGGCCGGCAACGTGATGGAGCCGTCCTCGATCACGCTGATCATGGCGCCGATTTTGTTTCCTGTGGCGATCAAGCTCGGCATCGATCCCATCCACTTCGGCATCCTCATGGTGGTCAACATGGAGGTCGGTCTGTGCCACCCGCCGGTCGGGCTCAATCTATATGTCACGTCCGGCATCGCCAAAATGGGCATAACGGAGCTCACCGTCGCGGTTTGGCCATGGCTGCTGACCATGCTGGTATTCCTTGCAGTGGTTACCTATTGGCCCGGTCTGTCGCTGTGGCTGCCGACCGTGCTGGGTATGCGCTGACACGCCCGGCGCGGACGCGGCCGTTATTTCGTTGCCACGGATGACGTGTTAGCCTGCCCCCTCTGAGGCCGACGCCGGGAGGATGCCATGTCCGTCAATCAACGCAACATTTCGGAAATTCAAAGCGCGGTCGCCACCGCGCTGCACAAACACTGGGTGCTGTTTCTGGTGGAAGGCGTCGTGCTGCTGGTGCTGGGCGCGACGGCCATCGCCTTGCCGCTGCTCGCCACGCTGGCACTGACCATACTCATAGGCTGGTTGTTCCTGGTCAGCGGCGTCATCGGCTTGGTCGCCACCTTCATGATGCGGCACGCGCCGGGCTTCTGGTGGTCGCTGATTTCCGCCGTGCTCGGGATTGCGGTCGGCCTGGTGCTGCTGGCGCGGCCCATCAGCGGAGCGGTTTCGCTCACCATCCTGCTGGTCGTCTTTTTCATCATGGAGGGCGCCGCCTCGATCATGTTCGCGCTCGATCACAAGCGCGAACTGTCCGGCAAGTGGAGCTGGATGCTGGCGAGCGGCGTCGTCGATCTGGTGCTGGCCGCGCTGATCTTCGGCGGCCTGCCGAGCACCGCGGCCTGGGCGATCGGCCTTCTGGTCGGCATCAACATGATCTTCGGCGGTTCGGCGCTGATCGCCATGGCACTGCACGCGCGGAACGCGGCGTAAAGGTCAATTGCCGGACCGCTCCGCCAGGCGCCGGTCGTAGGCGAGCACGGCTTGCAACAAAACTTGCGCGCCGGCGGCGCATTGCTCCATGGACGAGTATTCCGCCTCGTTGTGGCTGATACCGTCCTTGCAAGGCACGAAGATCATCGCTGCCGGCGCGACACGGGCGACGAAGGCGGCGTCGTGGCCTGCGCGCGAGATCAGCTCGCGGCTGGAGTAGCCTGAGTCGGCGGCTGCTGCGCGGACGGCGGCGACGCATTCGGCGTCGAACCGGACCGGCGGTTCAGCCGAGATCGTCTTCATCGAAACGGCGAGGCCAAGCTCGCCGGCTATCCGGTCAGCTTCCGCGGCAATCTCCTTTTGGAGGCGGTCGAGCACGGCGGCATCCGGATCGCGCAAATCGACGGTGTGGAATACCTCGCCGGGCACGACATTTGGCGATCCGGGACGCACCTCCAGCACGCCGACGGTGCCGACCGCGGACGGATAGCGCCGCGCGCAAGCGTTGACCGCGTCGACAATGCGCGCCGCGCCGAGCAGCGCGTCGTGACGCCGGGGCATCGGCGTGGTGCCGGCATGACGGTCCTCGCCGGTGACCGTCACCTCGTACCAGCGCATGGCCTGTACGCCGGTCACGACGCCTATGTCCTTGTCTTCTGATTCCAGATAAGGGCCCTGCTCGATATGTAGCTCGAAAAACGCCGAGAGCTTGTGATCGCCGCAGCGGTGCTGTCCGCGATAGCCGATCTTCTCCAGCGCCTCGCCGAAACTCTCGCCGCCGCGGTCCTTTCGGGCGCAGGCCCAGTCGCGTGAGAACACGCCGGCGAACACGCCGGATGCAATCATCGCCGGGGCAAAGCGCGCTCCTTCTTCATTCGTCCAGTTCACCACCTCGATGGGCGCGAAGGTCTCGTAACCGGCGTCAACCAGCGTACGCAGCGCTTCCAGAGCGGCAAGCACGCCGAGCGCGCCGTCAAATTTGCCGCCGGTCGGCTGGGTATCGAGATGGCTGCCCATGGCGATGGGCGCGACATCCGCACACTGGCCGGGACGGCGTGCGAACATGGTGCCCATGTCGTCGATGGTGACAGTGCAGCCGAGCGCCTCGGCCCGCACCTTGAACCAATCGCGCGCCTGGCGGTCGAGGTCCGTGAGCGTGAGCCGGCAGATGCCGCCCTTGGATGTTGCGCCGATCGCGGCGGTCTGCATCAAATCGTCCCACAGCCGCTCGGCATCGATTTTCAGATTTTTCACCGCGCGCGTTGGGGTCATGGGTCGATAATCGCCACGGCACGCGTCCAGCCGGCGGAGCCGCCACGCACTTTTACCGGAAAACAACTCACCATGAAGCCCTTGGCCGGCAGGGCTTCGAGATTGTGAAGCTTCTCGATATGGCAATAGCCGATTTCGCGACCGGCGCGATGGCCTTCCCAGATCAGCTTGGCGTCGTGGGTCTCGGCGTATCTCTGCTTGGTGTAGATGAAGGGCGCGTCCCAGCTCCAGCCGTCGGTGCCGGTCACGCGTACGCCGCGTTCGAGCAGATAGAGCGTCGCCTCGCGGCCCATGCCGCAACCCTTGGCGACATAATCGGGGCGGCCGTAGGCTTCGCCCGCCGCGGTATTCACCACCACGATTTCAAGCGGCGAAAGCGTGTGACCGATGCGCGCGAGCTCGGCCTCGACGTCGGTGGCATTTGCCACATAACCGTCGGGAAACTTGCGGAAGTCGAGCTTCACGCCGGGTTGCAGGCACCACTCCAGCGGCACCTCGTCGATGGTGATGGCGCGTTTGCCTCCATCCATGGTGGAAGCGAAATGGTAGGGCGCGTCGAGATGGGTTGTGCAATGGGTGGATAGCCGCACCCACTCGAAACCCCAGCCCTCGCCGTCGGGCAGGTCCTGCTTTTTCAGGCCGGGAAAAAACTCGAGCACGTCGGCGGCGGTCGCCTGATGATCGAGGTACTCGATCTTGGGGCCGTAGCCGGGCGGATCGGCCGCCACATCGTTTTCCAGCGGCACTGAGATGTCGACGATTCTGCGCGGCATGAATTATTTTCCTCCCCCGATGCCGGGCCTTGTGCCTGGCATCCGCGTCTTTAATGTCAAGCCTATCATGAAGCCGTGGATGGCCGGGACAAGCCCGGCCATTACAAGTCAGGAGAGAAACCATGCCCGCTTATTGGGTTGCGCGTTCCAAGATCAACGATCCGGTCGAGTACAAGAAATACACCGACCTGGTGCCCGCCATCATCGCTAAGTTCGGCGGCAAGGTGCTGGCGCGCGGCGGAAAATTTCAGATCATGGAAGGTCCGGACAAATTCCATCGCTTTATTGTGATTGAGTTTCCCACGCTGGAGCAGGGCGCGGCATGCTTCACCTCGCCCGAATACGACAAAGCCGCGGCATTCCGGCGCGGCGGCGCCGGCGAGGTGGAAACCATCATGGTGGACGGGATATAGCCCATCTTTCAGGCCGCTTAGCCTCTAGCATCCACCGGCGAAATGCGGGTAGGATACCCAAAAATAAAGTCTAAATGGGAGGACGACGATGCTGCGAAACTTTAAGCGCGGAATATTCGCGTGGATTGCGGGCGCGGCGGCCGTTTTTGCGGCCGGCGCGATGTTCATCAATGCCGCCAACGCCCAAGGCAAAGAGCCGATCAAGATCGGCTTCGCCATGGCGTTGACCGGCTTCCTGTCTCCGAACGGCAAGCAGGCGCTGCTCGCCATGCAAATCTGGGCGGAGCACACCAACAAGGCCGGCGGTCTGCTCGGGCGTCAGGTCAAGCTCGTCTATTACGATGACAAGAGTTCGCCGGCGGAAGTCCCCGGCATCTACACCAAGCTGCTCGACATCGACAAAGTCGATCTCCTGCTTGGTCCTTACGCGACCAATGACAACGCGCCGGCCATGCCGATCGTTATCCGCCGGGGCAAATTGTTCATCAGTCTTTTCGCGTTGGGCCTGAACGACAAGTTCAAATACAAGAAGTATTTCTCGATGCTGCCGACCGGCCCGACGCCGAAGGAAGCCTTTACCGAAGGCTTCTTCCAGGCTGCGGCAGCGCAGAAGCCGAAGCCGAAGACGGTCGCCATCACGACGGCGGACGCCGAGTTCTCGCAGAACTGCCGCGAGGGCGCGCAACATAATGCCAAGAAAGAAGGCTTCACCATTATCTACGACAAGACCTATCCGCCCCCGCCGAAGACCACCGACTTCACCCCGATCGTACAGGCTATTAAAGCGGCCAACGCCGATCTGGTCGTGGTCTGCGCTTATCCGGCCGATTCGGTCGGCATCGTGGAAGCGGCCAACGAGATTGGCTTGGCGCCAAAGATGTTTGGCGGCGGCATGGTCGGACTGCAAGCGACCGTGTTCAAGGACAAGCTCAAATCGAAGCTCAACGGCATCACGAACTATGAATTCTGGGTACCGGTCGATTCGATGATGTACACCGGCACCAAGGAATTCTTCGAAGAGTACCAGAAGCGCGCCAAGACCGAAGGCGTCGATCCGCTCGGCTACTACCTCGGCGGCTGGGGCTATGCTTACATCCAGCTCCTCGGCCAGGCGATCGAAGGCGCCAAGAGCATCAACGACGACAAGGTTGCCGACTATATCCGCACCCACACGTTCAAGACCGTGATGGGCGACGTCAAGTTCGGCAAGAACGGCGAATGGGCCAAGTCGCGGGTGCTGCAGGTCCAGTACCATGGTATCAAGGCCAGCGATGGCCTCGATACCTGGCGCGGCATGAGCTACCAGACGATCGTCTCGCCGAAAGAGTACAAGACGGGTAACGTGATCTACCCGTATGAAAAAGCGCACAAGTAGACGATAGCGCTTACAAACAAAATGGCGCCGCGGGACGACCGCGGCGCCGTTTGCTTTTTGCCGGTGCTACATCCCGAGATAAAATTGTCGGATCAAGTCGTTGTTGTTGAGCTCTTCGGCGGAACCGCCTTCGAAAGCAATCTTGCCGTGCACGATCACATAACCACGGTCCGCGATGCGGATGGCCTGGGTGAAATTCTGCTCCGCCATCAGCACCGTAAGCTGGAAGTGATCCTTGAGCTGCTTGATGGCGTCGATGGTGCGGGCGACCAGGACCGGCGCCAGGCCCACCGATGGCTCGTCGACCAGAAGAATTCGTGGCGCCAGCATTAGCGCCCGCGCCAGCGCCAACATCTGCTGCTCGCCGCCGCTCATGGAACCGGCAAGCTGTCCGCGGCGCTCTGCGAGCCGTGGAAAAACCTCGAAGCAGAAGTCCATGTTGGACTTGATTTTCTCGCGCGCTTTGCGGCGACTGGCGCCGAGCAGCAGGTTTTCCTCGACGGTCTGACGCGGAAACAGCCGGCGGCCTTCCGGAACCAAGGCAATCCCGAGGTCGACTATCGCTTCGGTGCTCATGCCGACTAGGTCGTGGGTCTCACCGTCGATTTCGGCGCGGATGCGGCCCTGGCTCGGGCGCACCATGCCCATCACGCATTTCATCAGCGTGCTCTTGCCGTTTCCGTTTGTGCCCAGCAACACGACGGTTTCGCCGCTGGCGACCTTGAGCGAGACGTCTTCCAGCACTCGCACCGCGCCATAGGCGGCGTCGATTTTTTCGACGGTGATGCTGTTGTTACTATGCGCCAAGGTAGGCTCCAATCACGTCCTGGTCCTTGATTACCTCTTCCGGCTTGCCGTCGGCAATTTTCTTGCCGGACACGAGCACGACCAACCGCTCCGAGAAGCTCATCACTGCACGCATGATGTGCTCGATCAGAATGATGGTGATGCCGCGCTCGTTGAGTTGGATCAGCAGCGCCACGATATCCTCGACCTCGGAATGCGACAGCCCGGCCATGGCCTCGTCGGCAATGAGCAGCTTTGGTTCGGCGGCCATGGCGCGCGCAAGCTCCAATTTGCGCATTTCGACCTGGGTGAGATCGCGAGGGTACTTCTGCGCTTTGTGGTCGAGCGCCACCAGCTTGAGCAATTCCATGCAGCGGCCTTCGGTTTCGGCCGTCGAAACATGATGGCCGGCGCGCGCGGCCACGGTATAAAGCAGCGGCACGCGGATGTTTTCAGCGACGCTCATACTCACGAACGGGCGGGGTAGCTGGAAGCTGCGCGCCAAGCCGCGCCGCGTGCGCTGATGCGCGATCAGGCCGTCGATCTTTTCGCCGGAGAAGGTCACGCTGCCGGTGTCATTGCGCAAGGTGCCGCAGATGCAGTTGACCAAGGTGCTCTTGCCGGAGCCGTTCGGACCGATCAGGCCGACACGCTCGCCTTCGCCGACTGCCAAGTCGATATTGTCGAGCGCCACGAAGCCGCCAAAGTGCTTGCTGAGATGATCGACTTGAAGCAAAGGCGCACTCATGTTTTCGGCCTTTTCCGTGTCCATTTTTGCCACAAGCCCACGATGCCGCTGGGCGCCACGATGACAAATCCGATCAACAGCAGGCCGACAATGAGCAGATTTGCCGCCGAGGAAATGGTCACGGTCGCGACCTGCTGCAGCGTGCCGAGCAGAACGGCTCCGATCATGGGACCGGCCCACATCGTCGTGCCGCCGATCATCGGCATAGCGATCGCGTTCACCGCGTAGGACAGGTTGAATGCGGAATCCGGCTCGACATAACCGATATAGAACGGAAACGGCGCGCCGGCCATTCCCATCAGCGCGCCGGAGACCACCGTGGCAATCAGCTTTAGCCTCAATGTCGGCACACCTGACGCTTCGGCCGCCATTTCATCGTCGCGGATGGTCGCAAAGCCATAGCCTAGGCGCGAGCGCTCGATGAGGCGGGCGACGGTCAAGGAAACGACGACTAAAATCAGCATCAACACGAACAGATATTGGATATAGGGGCCAAACACCGGAATTTTCTCCGGGGGAATTACATAGGCGCCGCGTGAGCCGCCGACGAAGTCCCAGTTGACCATCAGCGTCTGCAGCACGACGGCGAGCGCCAGTGTGGCGATAGCGAAGAACACGCCGCGAAGACGCAGCGTCAGGTAACCCGTGCCGAGGCCGACCAGGCCGGCGACGGCGCCAGCGATGACAATGAGCACCGGCACCGGCAACGGAAAAATCGCGTGCATCGCACCGGTAAGGAAATCGGGCGCGATGTCGTCGACTTGCTGGCCGACGGTATAGAAGAAGATGCTGGTGTAAGCGCCGAGTGCGAAGAAGCCGGCACTGCCGAAATTCACATAGCCGCAATAGCCGCCGAGTATGTTCCACGCCGTCGCCAGCACGATGTATTGCAGCACGGTATAGCCGGCGAAGAAGTAATAGTCGTTGCCGAAATACCGGAAAAGCAAGTACAGCGCGGCGCCTACGACGACCTGACAGAGGATAAAAATCGGTGTGCGCACGGCCTAGCGTCCCAACAATCCGGAAGGCCGTACGGCCAGGGTGAGCAACAAGATGCCGAACGATACCGCCGGCGCCCAGGACGGGCCGTAAAACACCGACGTGAGGCTTTCGATGACGCCAAGCAGGAACGCCGCGATCAACGTCCCGGGCAGGCTACCCAATCCGCCCAGCACGCAGATGGCGAAGATGCGTCCGATATAATCGCGGCCGACCGAGGGTATGACCGGCTGGATGATGATGAGGAAGGCGCCGGCCATCGACGCGGTGGCGATCGAGACGCCGAACGCGATGCGCTTGATGCGGGTGGGGTCGACCGCCATCAGGCGCAACGCCATTGGATCCTGCGAAACCGCCATGACCGCCCGCCCGATGAAGGTGCGCGACAAGAAGATTTGCAGGGCAGCGAACATCGCCAACGACGCCAGACAGGGCACGAGCAGGCGCAGCGGAAATTCCATGTGGGCGAAACGCAAGCTCGGCCCGATATAGATTGCATTGACCGAACGGTAGTCGACGCCGAAGACCAGCAGCAGGCACACCTCGGTGACGAACAACAGGCCGAAAAAGAAGGCGAGCCCGCGCAGGGACTCCTGGCCGTATTTTTCGAACGAGGCGTAGTAAACCTGATAGACCGCGGCGCCAAGCGCATAGAACAGCGGCAGCGCGACGACGCTGACCACGATCGGATCGACGCCGAAATGGATATTAACGATATAGGCGATGTAGGAGCCGAGGATGATGAATCCGGGATGCGCGATGTTGACGATGTCGAGCATGCCGAACGAGATAGACACGCCGGCGGTGACCGCTGCATAGAATGCGCCGAGCAAGAGCCCGGCGATGATCGCATTGATCAGGAGATTGAAATCCATCCCGGTCTCGACCGGCCTATTCGCCGCAGCAAGCCGCGTTCATCTGGCGCGCGCGCCGCAGGCGGCAAGCGAGCGCGACGAAGCGAACGCGATCTGCGTGACAGAATAGCCGGCGTTTGCTCCCCTCTGAACTGCTCTTCTTTTTTTTCGCCCTACGGCGATCCCTTCGCGCCGAGCCCAAAGGCCCGCCGTTGCGGGCGTTGCGCGGCAGTTTGCAGGAAGCCCGGCGGCTTGGCTAGCCCGTTGACCGGTCGGCCGAACCGGCCGATCTGCGGCATAACGAAACGCCCGCCGCCGGCTGTGGGCCGGGGCGGGCGCCATTTGAAAATAGCTTGCTCAGGCCGCGGCTTGCGGCCGCACGCCTTCCGGTAGCGGCATCGGCTTGTTGGCGCTGTCTTTAAATTCGACGGTCATGAACACCATTTCACGGTCGCCGAGATTTTCCAGATCGTGCACCTTGAATTCGCCCTTGCCGTAAGTTTCTTGCCGCGTCTCGCCCGGCGCATAGGTGTACTCGATGGTGGTGCCGTCATGGACATGTTGCCGGCCGCGGCCGCCGTTCACCGAGGTCCAGAAATAATCCAGCACGTGGCGGTGAAATCCGATGCGCTCGCCGGGGGCCAGCCGGATGATCCACACCCGCGTGCGCTCGGTCTCCGACAAGAGCGTAGAGCCGACGCAGGGGTTCGGATTCTTAGCCTCGCGCGCGAATTCGGCGGCGAGCTCTGCCGGCCAGGCCGATTTGTCCTTTTTCTCGGCGGTTTTGTCGAGCATGCTCAGGGCCATGAGAATTCCTCCGATGTACTTTGCGCTTATATATAGCATATTCCGGTAAACGGAAAGATTGAGGGCGTTGCATTGCCGGGGCTCAAGGCGATTGTCATCGGCGGCTCTATGAGCGGCCTGCTGTGCGGATTGATGCTGCGGCGGGCAGGATGGGACGTCGACATCTACGAGCGGGTGGAAAGCGAACTGTCCGGCCGCGGCGCCGGCATTGTCGCGCAGGGCGAGCTGATCGAGCGCCTGCGCCGGCTGGGGCTTAAGACCGCGGCGCTCGGCGTGGCCATCACGACCCGCAAGATTCTTGACCGCCAGGGGCGGCTGACCGAGGAGGTCCATTGCCCGCAGGTGCTGACCGCCTGGGAGCGGGTCTACCGGCTGTTGCGCGATGCCCTTCCGGCCGAGTGCTATCACCGCGGGCGTGGACTCGCCGGCTACGAGGCGGGCACGAATTCGGTGCTGGCGCATTTTGCCGACGGTGAGACGATCGAGGCCGATCTTCTGGTCGGCGCCGACGGCACCCGCTCGACCGTGCGCCAGCAGGCACTGCCGCAGGCGGTGCCGCTCTATGCCGGCTATTGCGCCTGGCGCGCGCTGATCGCGGAGGATGCGATCCCGGCCGACACCCATCGCGAGCTGTTCGAATATATGACGTTCACTTTGCCACCAGGCGAGCAGTTGCTCGGTTATCCCGTGGCGGGGCCGGACAATGATCTGCGGCCCGGCCACCGCCGCTATAATGTGGTCTGGTACCGCCCGGCCGACGAGAAGACCAAATTGCAATGGCTGCTCACCGATGAACGCGGCGTGACGCACGCGATCTCAATCCCGCCGCCGTTGATCCGCCGCGAAGCCATCGCCGAAATGCGCGCGGCGGCCGAGCGATTGGCGGGACCGCAATTCCGGCAAATTGTGCGGTTGATGGACGAACCGATCCTGCAGCCGATCTACGATCTCGAGTCGCCGCAGATCGCGTTTGACCGCGTGGCGATCCTCGGCGATGCGGCGTTCGTAGCGCGCCCGCATGTGGCGGCCGGCGTGTCGAAGGCGGCCGACGACGCCGCCGCGCTTGCCGCAGCGCTGCAAGCCGAGCCCGACGTGCCGGCGGCGCTCAAGCGCTTCGAGGCCGCGCGCTTGCCCGAGAACTACCGCATCATCGAGCGCGCGCGCCATCTCGGCGCCTATTTGCAGGCGACGCAAACCCGGGAAGAGCAGGCGCGCGCCGGCCGCCATTCCACCGACGAGGCGGTGATCGCGGAAACCGCGGTGCTGGATTTTTTGCGCGCCTGAGCGGCGTTATTTCAGGCCGAGAATTTTCTTCGCGTTGCCTCCGCACAGCGCGGCGGTGACCGATGCATCGAAGCCGGTCGAAACGACGTGCTCGACCGGATCGAAGTCGGCCATGTCGAACGGATAGTCCGTTCCCATGACGATGCGGTCGGCGCCGTAAGTCTTCACCAGCGCTTCAAGTTGATGCGGCGTGAACACGACGGTGTCGAAATAGACGTTGCGCTTGAGGTACACCGTGGGCGGCTGCGGCAGCGTCCCGTGCGAGTCCGATCGCGCGCCCCAGGCATGGTCGATGCGGCCCGAGTAGGCGCCAAGAAAGCCGCCGCCGTGCACCGCAAGGACGCGCAGCTTCGGGTGGCGTTCGAACACCCCGTCGAAAAGCAGATAGTGCAGCGCGACGGTGGTATCGAGCGGATTGCCGATCACGTTATTGAAATAAAAGCGGGCGAAACGTTGCGGCTGGGTGAAGCCGGTCGGGTGGATCAGCACCAACGCGTCGAGCTCTTCCGCCTTCTTCCAGAACGGTGCGAAAGCCGGATCGGATAGTTCCTTGCCGTTGACATTGGTCAAAATCTCGGCGCCCTTGAAACCGAGCCGTTTCATGCCCCGCTCAAGCTCCTTTGCCGCTTCGTTGCCGTCCTGCATCGGCACGCCGCCGAGCGCGACCAGCCGGTCCTGATGTTTACCGACATATTCCGCGATGCCGTCATTGAGGACGCGCGCCGCCTCGACGCCGACATCGAGCGGAAGGTTGTAATAGATCTGCGGCGGAGCGGGGCAGACGAGCTGCATGTCCACGCCCATGTCATCCATCACGCGGAATCGCTGATCGGTTGTCGCGATGCGCTCGCGGATGT
>JBOHII010000380.1:0-10500 GCA_050725955.1 Pseudolabrys sp.
GATCGCTACTTGCGGCGCTTGGAAGCCATGATGATCGTCGCCGACAAGGAAGTCTCGCTGGTGCTCACTGGCACGGGCGACGTGCTCGAGCCCGAAGGCGGCGTCATGGGTATCGGCTCCGGCGGGAACTACGCGCTCGCCGCGGCACGCGCGCTGACCGACGGTCCGCTCGATGCGGAGGCCATCGTGCGCAAGTCGCTCGATATCGCGGCGGACATCTGCGTCTACACCAACCGCAATGTGACCATCGAGACGCTGAAGAGCACGTGATGTCGAATGCGTATCAGTTCCGCCCCATGACGACCGCCGATCTGCCGATGGTGAAGCAATGGCTGGCGACGCCCGCTGTGGTGCAATGGTGGGGCAATACCGACGAGCAATTCGAGTTGGTCAGCGGCGATCTTAAGGTCGAAGGCGTAGATCAATTCATCGTCGCCGCAGGCGAGCGTCCGTTCGGCTACATCCAGTGTTATGACCCCGGCCTCTGGCCGGAAAACGGGTTCGGGGAACAGCCGCCCGGCACGCGCGGAATCGATCAGTTCATCGGTAAGCCCGATATGATCGGCTGTGGCCATGGGTCGGCGTTTGTCCGCCAGTTCGTCGAGGCCCGGCTCGCAGACGGCGCGCCGCATGTCATTACCGACCCGGTACCCGATAACGCACGCGCGATTCGCGCCTACGAAAAAGCCGGCTTCCGCCGGCAACGGTTGGTGAACACGCCCAACGGCATCGCGCTTTTGATGGTGTGTACCACATGACCGACTTCTCCCCGCGCGAAATCGTCTCCGAACTCGACCGTTTCATCGTCGGCCAGCACGACGCCAAGCGCGCGGTCGCCATCGCGCTGCGCAACCGCTGGCGCAGGCTGCAGCTCGACGACAGACTGCGCGAGGAAGTGCTGCCTAAGAATATCCTCATGATCGGGCCGACCGGCGTCGGCAAGACTGAGATTTCACGCCGCCTGGCGCGGCTTGCCGGCGCGCCGTTCCTCAAAGTCGAAGCCACCAAATTCACCGAGGTCGGTTATGTCGGCCGCGACGTCGAGCAGATCGTGCGCGATCTCGTCGAGATCGCCATCGCGCTCACCCGCGATAGAAAGCGAAAAGACGTGCAGGCCAAGGCCGAGCTTGCCGCCGAGGAGCGCGTGGTCGACGCCCTGGTCGGTCCGGGCGCCAGCCCTGCGACACGCGAGAGCTTCCGCCGCAAGTTGCGCGCTGGCGAGCTCAACGACAAGGAAATCGAGATCGAGGTGCAGTCGGGCGGCGGCGGCATGCCGATGTTCGAAATTCCCGGCATGCCCGGCGCGCAAATGGGCGCCATCAATCTCGGCGACATTTTCGGCAAGCTCGGTGGCGGGCGCCCCAGGCCGCGCCGTGTCACCGTCCAGGATTCGCACAACATCCTGGTCAACGAGGAAAGCGACAAGTTGCTCGACAACGAGCAACTCGTGCAGGAAGCGATCAAGGCGGTGGAGCAAAACGGCATCGTGTTCCTCGACGAGATCGACAAGATCGCCGGCCGCGAGGGCCTGCGCGGCGCCGACGTGTCGCGCGAGGGCGTGCAGCGCGACCTGTTGCCGCTCATCGAGGGCACCACCGTCAACACCAAGCACGGGCCGGTGAAGACCGACCACGTGCTGTTCATCGCCTCGGGCGCCTTCCACATCTCAAAGCCGTCGGATCTGCTGCCCGAGCTGCAGGGCCGGCTGCCGATCCGCGTCGAATTGAAGGCGCTGACGCGCGACGACTTCCGCCGCATCCTGACCGAGCCGGAAGCCTCCCTCATCAAGCAATACGTGGCGCTGCTCAAGACCGAGGGTGTGACGCTCGATTTTTCCGAGGACGCCATCGACGCCATTGCCGACATCGCGGTGAGCGTTAATTCCGCAATCGAGAATATTGGCGCGCGCCGTTTGCAGACGGTGATGGAGCGCGTGCTCGACGAGATTTCGTTTGCCGCCACCGACCGCTCCGGCGAGACGGTCAAGATCGACGCCGCTTACGTCGAAAAGCACATCGGCGATCTGGCCAAGAACGCGGATTTGAGCCGGTTTATTTTATAGGGCTATTTCTTCGTCATGCAGTTCATGACGAATTTCGCGCGCTCGTCCATCTTGACGTTCTGGTCCGCCGCCTGCTTTTCGCAGGCGTGCATTTTGTCCGCTTCGCTCGGCGACATCATCTTTTGCGGCGCCGTCGGCTTCATCGGCGCTTGCGCATAAGCAACCGCGCCCAACAGGCCAATCGTCATCGTCAAAGCGAGCACGCGTGGCATGACCTATCCTCCGTCAGCCGATTGCCAGCCTACTGCTTTTCGCCGTTGTTGTCGTGATAAGGCGCCGGTTCGGTCACCGCGATCGGATCGGAGGCCGGGAAGGTGTCTTCCAGCCCTTCCTCAAGCTTGCGCTCGAGCGCTTTCTTTTTCGATTCCGGCCCCTTGCCGGGCGATTTCGGTTTTTTGGACATGACCGATACTCCCTGTCACGAAACTCAAAAGCCGCGCCCCCGCCGCAGCCGCACATAAATCGCGCCCTCGCCGCCATGCGCGACATGGGCATCCTCGAAGCCGACCACAATGCTGCGGAACTCCGGCAGACCCAGCCATTGCGGCACCTGGCGTTTCAATACGCCGGGCTCCTCACCGCGCCCTTTGCCGGTGATCACCAGCACCAGGCGGGCCTCGCGCGTCTGCGCGCTGCGCAGGAAGCGCAGCAGCGCGGCGTGCGCCTGCGCCTGCGTCAATCCGTGCAGATCGAGACGGGCATCGATTGCCTCTTTGCCGCGCGCGACCCGCCGCGTCAGGCGGCGACCGAGCGGGGCGAGCGGCGGTGCCGGCTTGGGCGGCGCCGGCAAGCGATCTTCTTGATCAGAAGACTTGGCAGCCAACGCGGCGAGCCGCTTCTCCCTTGCGGGGAGAGGGTTGGGGTGAGGAGGCAAGCGACTCTCGATAGGCTCTAACACCTCACCCGGCGCACTTCGTGCGCCGACCTCTCCCAATGGGAGAGGTGAAGAGCGCAGCGGCTCGATCGCCTTGGTGACGGTGGTCCACAGCACGCGCTCTTCATAGCTGAGCACGCGGCGCCGATTGCCGCCGCCGGCGCTCATGGCTGCGGCTTGGTCGGCGCCGGGATCGAGGCGGTGGGCGTATTGTCGGCCGTGATCTCGATCGGCCGCGGGCGCGGCAGCGGCACGGCGTCCGGCGCGGTTCCGCTCGCCGACACATCCTTCGGCACCAGCATGACGAACTTGCCGAACTGCTTGATGCGCCCGGCAATGTGCGGGACGTCCTCGCCGTGGCCGAAATAGATGTCGGCGCGCGCCGCGCCGCGAATGGCGGAACCGGTATCCTGCGCGACCATCAGATGCCGGAAGGTGTCCTGCGGCAGGTCGCTGGCGATGGGAAGTTTGGCGTCGATCCAGATCGGCGTGCCGTAGACGTGGATCGTCGGATCGACCGCAAGCGAGCGCCACGGCGTCAACGGGATGCCCTGCGCGCCGAGGCATTCGTCGTTCGGGGCAAGCTGGGTCGCGGAAAAGAACACAAAGGAACGGTTCTTATCGCGCAGCTCCTTGCCCTCTTCCGGATGCGCTTCCATGTATTCCCGAATCTTGTCCATCGACATTTCTTCGGGCGTATAGATGCCCTGGTCGATCAGCAGGCGGCCAACCGGCGTGTAGGGTTTGCCGTTGCTGGCGATATAATTGAGCCGCAGCAATTCGCCGTCGTCGAGCTTGACCCGCGTCGAGCCCTGGATCTGCGCGAAGAAGGCATCGACCGGATTCTTGATCCAGCAGATCTCCAGCCCCTTGCCGGCAAGCGCGCCTTTTTCGATGTCGGTGCGGTCGAATTGCGCAAACACCCTGCTCTTCTTGCCGGCGAGCCTCGCCGGCACGCCGTAGAGCGGGACATCGTAGTCTTCGGTCTTGACGCGCGAGCCGGTGACTTCGGTCTCGTAATAGCCGGTAAAGAAACCGTCGGCGCCGGTGTAATAGCCGTAGCTGTGCATTTCCGGCAGAATGCGTACCGGCTTGAAATTGTCTTCGAAGAACTTGCGCGCCTGGGCGCGGTCGAGCGTGCCGCCGGCGGCGAGTTTGGCTGCTTTCTCGCAGGCATTGTACAGGCCGCCGTAAACCGGCCGCGCCGCGCGCATCGCCCGCGTGCCTTGCAGGATGGCGCTGCAGCTTTTCAGGTAGGCCGCGAAAGCGGCCGCCTGGTCGTCTTCGCTCCAGCCTTCGAGTTTGTTGAAAGCCAGCGGCTCGACCTGGGCGTGACGGAACTTCATCGAATGGGCCGCTGCCGGCGCGCCCAGCGCGATCAGGCACAGGGCCAAGCCGACGCCGATCCGCGCGCGAGGGGGTGCCACCGCCATGCGGTCATTGCCCGGCTTCGGTGGCAACCAACTTCCAGTTCGGATCGCGCGACGACAGGTCGCGGGCGAAGGTCCATACGTCGGTGACGTCGGTGACCTTCTCGGCATTGCCGTCGATCGCGTTACCGTTCTTGTCGCGCGTCACCGACACCAGCTTGGACTGGAAGCGCACGGTCAGTTGCGCGGTGCGCGCGCGCAATTCGGCGGCGGTAATCTCGGCGCTGTCGATGGAGACGAAACGGCTCTCGACCGTGTCGCCGCGTTTCTCGCGCTCGGTGATGGCGGTCTCGAAGCCGTCATAGACTTCGCGCGACAGCAAATTCTTCAGCGTGCGGCGATCGCCCTCGGCAAAGGCGTTGACGATCATCTCATAAGCCGCGCGCGCGCCGGTCAAGAAATGCTTGTGGTCGAAATTGGCATCGGCGGCGAGGATCGCATCGAGGCCGGCCGCGAGCGGCGTGCCCAGTTCGGCGACGCCCTTCCAGCGCTCGCCCGGCGGCGGCGCCGGCTCGGCCGGTTTGGCGGTTGCCGCTTCCGGCGTGCGATTGGGCAACGCGACGACTTTCTCAGGCCCCGGCCGTACCGGCTCGCGCGCGGCATAGGGGTCGTACGGCGGACGTTCGCGCCCGGTGCGCTGGCCCAATACGCTGCGCAGGCGCAGGAATATGAATACCGCCAGCGCCAGGAAAATGATGGTGTAGATATCGAACACGTCTCGCATGCTTTCGGTAACCGTAACGGCAGACCGGCCCGCGGCCATTAAGCCAGATCGACAACGTGGCGGACGGGTCCACCGTTATTATCTAAGCCGGTGTCGGCGCCAATCCATAGGCCCGGCGCCGGTATTTCGACGCCATTGTGTCTCGCAACAAAGCTTAAACGATCGGAGAGGCTACGCCAACCGTGCATCAAGGCTAGAAACAACGATGAATGTGGCAAAATGGCTGTTACTGACGCTGCTGGCGCTGCCGTTCCTGGAATTGGCGGTCTTCTTGACGGTCGCGGGCTCGATCGGCTTTCTGTGGGCAATGGCTCTGCTGCTGGCGACCTCGGTGGGCGGCGCGATGCTGCTGCGCCATGCCGGCGGTAATCACATCGCCCGCATCCGCGTCGCCATGGGCAACGGCAGCTTTACCGCCTTGCAAGCCGACAGCGCCGGCGGCGCCACCTTGCTTGCCGGGATTCTTCTTTTTATTCCGGGGTTTATAACCGACATTCTCGGCCTCCTGCTGCTGCTCGCGCCGCTGCGCCGGGCGCTGGCCGCGCGCCTTGGCGTGCGGCCGCAGCCCGCACGTGCCGACGGCGTCGTCGATCTCGAACCCGAGCAGTGGCGCCAGGTTCCCGACGCCGCGCTCACCGACCGGCGCGACAAAGAGCGCAAATCGCCCTAGCGCGCGTCCTTGTTCCCTCCAACTCGCTGTGTTAGCCAACCGCCGCCTCAGCGCATGATCCCGAAAAGTGGGCATCGGTATTCGGAAAAGATCATGCGCGTGTGTAAAAATCCTTTTGCGGCGGCCAGGAGTATTCATGACGACGGGCAATGGTGGCCAGGAAACGGCCGCGGACAAGCAGCCGCAATTCAATATGCTGACGCAATACATAAAGGATTTCTCGTTCGAGAATCCGAACGCGCCGAATTCGCTTATGGGCGGAAAAGAACCGCCGAAGATCTCCATTCAAATCCACGTCAACGCCACCCCGCTGTCGGAAACCGACATCGAGGTGGCGCTCGCCCTTGAGGGCAAAGCCGAAGACGCGGAGCGGCTGCTGTTCAGCTTCGAGCTCATTTTCGCCGGCGTATTCCGCGTGCAAAATGTTCCGAAGGAAAATCTAAATCCGCTGGTGCTGATTGAATGCCCGCGCCTGTTGTTCCCGTTCGCGCGCGAAATCATTGCCACCACCGTGCGCAACGGAGGTTTCCCGCCGCTGCTGCTCGAGCCGGTGGATTTCGTCAGCCTCTACCGCCAGAAGCTGGGCCAGATGCAGCCCGCCGACGCGCCATTGACGTCGCCAACGGACTGAGCGCTCAGCCCTCGCCCACCAAATAGTCCCGCCACAGGGCCTTATCGCCCAGGCTCGCCACGAATTTGCGATGTGCCGCGCGATCGGCCTCGCTGATACGCGGAGCCAGCGCCGCGTCGCGTTGACGCCCGACCGTGGCGCCGTCGCGTCCATGACCGCGCCGCTCGCTGCTCTCGGCAAGCCCGAGTTGCGCCTGGCGCGCGCCGATCAGCTCCAGATAGACCTCGGCCAGGATTTCGGCGTCGAGCAGCGCGCCATGCTTGGTGCGGCGCGCATTGTCGATGCCGTAGCGCGCGCACAGATCGTCGAGCCGGTTCGGCCCTGCCGGATGTTTGCGGCGCGCCAACAGCAGCGTATCGACCAGCCTTTCGCGCGCGATCGGCGGGCGCTCGATGCGCTTGAGCTCGGCGATCAAGAAGCCGTGGTCGAAGCCGGCATTGTGGATCACCAGCGGCGCGTCGCCGATGAATTCGAGGAACGCGTCGACCACGTCGGCAAAGCGCGGCTTGTCGCTCAAGAACTCGGTCGCCAGCCCATGGATGGCGAAGGCTTCCGCCGGCATTTCGCGCTCCGGATTGAGATAGCTGTGGAAGGTGGCGCCGGTCGGAATCCGGTTGAGCAGCTCGATGCAGCCGAGCTCGACCAGGCGGTGACCCTGGTTGGGGTCGAGGCCGGTTGTTTCGGTGTCGAGCACGATTTCGCGCATATTCATATTTCCACGTCATTTCGGGACGGCCCGCACGGCCCCACTCGAAATGACAGAATCATTTTTTCCGTTTCGGCATCTTAGCGACCTTGCGCAGGATTTCACGCACTTGCGCGCGGGCGTGCTCGAAACCTTGCCCGCTATCCACCACGAAATCGGCGCGCGCGCGTTTTTCGGCATCCGGCATCTGCTTGGCGAGGATCGCGGCGAGCTTGTCCTCGGTCATGCCCGGCCGTTCGAAGGCGCGCATGCGCTGCTGCTCGGCCGGCGCCGTGACCACCACCACGGCGTCGCAGCGCTCGTCGCCGCCGGTCTCGAACAGCAGTGGAATGTCGAGAACGGCGACGGAAGCCCCGCGCGCCGCGGCCTCATCGAGGAAACGCTCGCGCGCGGCGAGCACCAGCGGATGCACGATTGCCTCCAATCGCTTGATGGCGGCGGCATCGCCGAGCACGCGTTTGGCCAATTCGTCGCGCTCGACCTTGCCGTTTTTCGTGGTGCCCGGGAAAGCCGCCTCGATTTGCGGCGTGGCTTCGCCGTCGTAGAGCCGATGCACGGCGGCATCCGCATCGTGCACGGGCACGCCTTCGTCGGCGAAGAATTTCGCCGTGGTTGATTTGCCCATGCCGAGCGAGCCGGTCAGGCCGAGGATGAACATGTTTCGTCTTCTTTCACCTCTCCCGATGGAAGAAAGCGCACGTCGGCAAACTTAGCCATCGACAAAACCGTTCTGCCGCAGAAAGTCGAGCAGCGGCAACAGCGGCAGGCCGAGGACGGTGAAATAATCGCCCTCGACCCGCTCGAACAGATGGATGCCGATGCCTTCGAGCTGATAGCCGCCGACGCTGGCGAGCGCCGCCTCGCCCGCCATATCGAGATAATTCTCGAGAAATGTATCGGAGATGGCGCGCATGGTCAGCCGCGCGCTGTCGACGCATTCGAACAGCACCTCGCCGTCGCGCACCAGCGCCAGCGCCGAGTGCAGCTCATGGGTGCGGCCGCGCAAGGCTCGCAGCTGATCGGCGGCGGCGGCGTGGTCGGCCGGCTTGCTGAAACGGTGGTTGCCGCGCGCCAGTGTCTGGTCGGCGCCGAGCACCAGGCGCCCCGGCATCGATTGCGCCACCGCATTGGCCTTGGCGCGCGCCAGCAGGCGGGCGACCGCGGCGGCATCGGTGAGGCCGGCCTTGGCTTCGACGGCGCGTTCGTCGATCTGCGCCGGGCGGATTTCGAAGCGCAAGGCGGCTGCCGCAAGCATTTTGCCGCGCGCATCGCTTCGGGAAGCAAGCACCAGCGGCTGGGGTGCGAGCCAGAGCGGCATGATTCAGGCTACCGGATGCCGGCGGCGTTCGCTCAACAACTTCATCACCGCCGCCGCCGTCTCCTCGATCGAGCGCCGCGTCACGTCGATCGACGGCCAGTTGTGCTTTGAACAGAGCCGGCGGGAAAACGCCACCTCCTCGGCGACCGCCGCCTTGTCGATGTAGCGGTCGTCGTCGCGATGCGCCTTCAGGCCGAGCAGCCTGTTCTCGCGGATCTGCACGATGCGCTCGGGGCTGGCGTACAAGCCCACCACCAGCGGCCGCGTCAGTTTTTCCACCTCCGGCGCCAGCGGCACCCCCGGCACCAGCGGCACATTGCCGGTCTTGACGCCTCGATTGGCGAGATAGATCGAGGTCGGCGTTTTCGAGGTGCGCGAAACCCCGACCAGGACCACGTCGGCATCCTGCAGGCCCTCCACGTGCTGGCCGTCGTCGTGGACCATGGTGAAGTTGAGCGCGTCGATGCGCTGGAAATATTCCGCATTGAGCACGTGCTGGGCGCCAGCGCGGTGAATGGTTTCGGCGCCGAGATAGGACTGGAACAACCGCAGCACCGGTCCCAGCACCGACATGCAGGGCAGCGCAAGCTCGCGGCACTTGGTTTCCAGGATTTGAATGAGATCTTCCTCGAGCAACGTATAGAGCACGAGACCGGGCGAATCGGCGATCTCGGCGAGCGCGAGGTCGAGCTGCTTCTTCGAGCGCACCATCGGGTAGAGATGCTCGACCGGAGCGACGCCGGCATATTGCGCCGCAGCGGCGCGCGCGACCGTGATCAAAGTTTCACCGGTCGCATCGGAAACCAGATGGAGATGGAAATAACCGGTGTCTGGCATTTGTATAGGCGCGGGACCGCGTGTGGACACAGCGGGAGAAGGCCACGGCTTTACCCGTCGCGCAAGCGCACATTGGAAATGAGCTCAATATCGATCCACATGGCTGGCTGCGGGAGCCCTGCGGCAGGTCGATTGGAATTCAACAGAGGAATGTGGACAGGCGCCTGGGGAGCGGCGGGGATAGTCCATCAAAGGCCAATAAAACGCCCGTTTTGCTGTGGACAGAAAAATACGGGATTAGGCCAGCTTCTGAATCCAGCCCCTGCATGCGGTGGACAGGCTGTTGATCGGCAGGCATGAGTCCAATCCACCGTCCAACAAACACTACAAAGAAATTTATAAGAGTCTTTATGGAGCAAGCCGGTAAAACAGATGGCGTGGGGACAAAGCCGTTGCTACGTGTGCTTGATGGCAAGCGTGGAGCGATACCACCAGTGTGGCTGATGCGGCAGGCGGGTCGTTATCTGCCGGAATATCGTGCAGTGCGGGAGAAAGCCGGTGGCTTTCTCGATCTTTGTTTCAATCCGGAATTGGCGGCGGAAGTCACGTTGCAGCCGGTGCGGCGGTTCGGGTTCGATGCCGCGATTATATTTTCCGATATTTTGGTGATCCCGCTTGCGCTCGGCCGCAAGCTTTGGTTCGTCGAGGGTGAAGGGCCAAGGCTTGAGCCTTTGGTCGATGAAAAGGCAGCGATGGCTTTGCGGTCGCAACCTGACTGGAACGTGCTGTCGCCGATCTATGAAACCGTGCGGCGCGTGAAAGACGAGCTCGGGTTGCAAACGACATTGATCGGTTTTTGCGGTGCGCCGTGGACGGTGGCGACCTATATGGTTGCCGGTCAGGGCACACCGGACCAGGCGGCGGCGAAAGCGCTGGCGGCACGCGCGCCCGAGGCTTTTCAGCATATCGTCGATTGCCTGGTCGATGCGTCGGTCGACTATCTTGCGCGGCAATTGGAAGCCGGCGCCGACGTGGTGCAAATCTTCGATACCTGGGCAGGGTCGCTGCCGCCGCAGGATTTCGAGCGCTGGTGTGTGCAGCCGACCAAGAGCTTGATCGCAAAGCTACTCGCCAAACGCCCCGGTGCGAAGGTCATCGGCTTTCCACGCGGTGCCGGCAAAAATATTCCGCGCTATGTGGACGAAACCGGCGTCGATGCGGTCAGCCTTGAAAGCGGGATCGACCGGACTTTCGCGCGCGAGCAAATCCAGAGCCGGGTGCCCGTGCAGGGCAATGTCGATCCGCTGG
>JBOHII010000381.1:0-11433 GCA_050725955.1 Pseudolabrys sp.
GCCCCACCATGATGCAGCTGGCGGATTTTGCCATGTATGTGGCGGTGTTTTCCGCCATCGGGCCGCAACCATTGGCGGTGACCGTCAATCTCAACATCAACTTCCTGCGCAAGCCGGCGCGCGCCGACCTCATTGCCGAGGCGCGGCTGATGAAGGTCGGCAAGCGGCTGGCGGTCGGTGAGGTCGTCATCCGCTCGCAAGGCGAAGATGAGCCGGTGGCCCATGTCACCTCGACCTATTCCATTCCAAATGGCCCCTGACCGGGAGCCATGGTAATTCCATACCATTATTATAAGTTATTGAAACGTCTTGTAATAGAAAGGTCGAACTGCATTGACCGGGCTCTGCCGCTCGGCTAGAGAACCGCCACTTCGGCGCCTCCGGGCCCGTCCGCAGTCTCAGGTATCCGTCATGACGACCTTTTCGGCCAAACCAGCCGACATCGAGAAGAAATGGGTGACCATCGACGCCAGCGGGCTGGTGGTTGGCCGGCTTGCCTCGATCGTCGCCATGCGCCTGCGCGGCAAGCACAAGGCGACTTACACCCCGCATGTGGACGACGGCGACAACGTCATCGTTATCAACGCCGCCAAAGCGGTGTTCACGGGCCGCAAGCGTGAAAAGAAAGTCTACTACCACCACACCGGATTTATCGGCGGGATCAAGGAACGCACCGCAAAGTCGATCTTCGAGGGCCGCTTCCCCGAACGCATCGTCGAGAAGGCGGTCGAGCGCATGCTGCCGCGCGGGCCGCTCGGGCGCGTGCAGTTCGGAAACCTGCGCGTCTATCCGGGCGCGGAACATCCGCACGAGGCGCAGAAGCCGGAAAAGCTCGACATCGCGGCCATGAACCGCAAGAACGTGAGGAGTGCCTGATCGTGGCCGAGACCGTACAGTCGCTGGAAGGATTGGCGAGCCTCAAGCCGGCAGCGCCGGAAGCGCCGAAATACGTGCAGAAGCTTGACGCCCAGGGGCGCGCTTACGCGACCGGTAAGCGCAAGAATGCGGTTGCCCGCGTCTGGATCAAGCCCGGCTCCGGCAAAATCCTGGTCAACACCAAGGCGGTGGAAACCTTCTTCGCAAGGCCGGTGCTGCGCATGCTGATCCAGCAGCCGCTGGTGGCCGCCAATCGCACCGGGCAATACGATGTTACCTGCACCGTCTCCGGCGGCGGCCTGTCGGGTCAGGCCGGCGCTGTGCGCCACGGCATTTCCAAGGCGCTAACCTATTTCGAGCCGGACCTGCGTGGCGCGCTCAAAAAGGGCGGCTTCCTTACCCGCGACTCGCGCGTGGTCGAGCGCAAGAAGTACGGACGCGCCAAGGCGCGGCGTTCGTTCCAGTTCTCCAAGCGCTGATCGGACGCGACCGCCGTTCGGATTTGCCGCACTGCCGGGTCGGCCCGAGCGGCCGCCTTTGCTGCGGATTTGATTACAATTTTCGGAAGTCTTGCATCGAAGGTGGCGCTTGCGTGCAAGGCTTTTCCCATAAGCCATCGGGTAGACTACCTACATCGCCCGGCGTCCGGCAGGTTCCGGCCGGGATGCCGATGGGAGTTTGATGCTCGACGCCGCCAGACCACAGCTGTTGTCGTTGGATGTGCCGACCGTGGCATTCGTGGCAGTCTGCCTCGCCGCGATGCTTGGCATTTTGCTGATCGTTGCCTGGGTGCAGCAGCGCAACGTGCGCGCGCTTGCCTGGTGGGGCTCAGCCTATTTGATCGGGGCGTCCTCGATCGCGCTGTGGGTAGCGCCGTCGCCGCTTTACCGATTGCCGCCCGAATTGCCGCAAGCGCTCACATTCCTCGCCTGCGGAATGGTCTGGAACGGCGTGCGGCTGTTTCATGGGCGGCGGCTATTGCCAATCGCCGCGTTCGCCGGCGCCATCGCGTGGATTATCTTGTGTCAATTCCCGATGCTGCCGCCGGGCAGCCATGCGCGCATCGCGCTCGGCGCCGTTGTGGTCGCGACCTACACGTTCTTCATCGCCTTCGAATTGCAGCGGGAGCGGCGCAAGTCGCTTTATTCGCGCACTGCCGCCATTATAGTGCCGTCGGTGCATGCGGCTATGTTCTTAATGCCGATCGGGTTGCAGGCGCTGCTGCCCGACGACTACGCCGCCGGGTGGCTGTCGGTGTTCTCGCTTGAGACAATGCTGTACGCGGTTGGCACCGCGTTCATCGTGCTGCTGATGGTCAAGGACAACGACGTCGACATCTACCGCAACGCCGCCTTTACCGACCATCTGACGGGTTTGCTCAACCGCCGCGCCTTTCTCGACAGTGCGCTTCGCCTGTGCGCGCGGCACGGCGAACGCCGCCAGCCGGTGACGATGCTGATGCTCGACCTCGATCATTTCAAATCGATCAACGACCGCTTCGGTCACGCCGTCGGCGACGAGGTGCTGCAGACATTTGCAAACGTTGCGCGCTCGAGCCTGCGCAGCGACGACATAATCGGTCGGCTTGGCGGCGAGGAGTTCGCCGTCATCGTGCCGGAGCCCCTGGAATTGGCCGCCCGCATCGGCGAACGCTTGCGCGCCGCCTTCCAGCAGGCCGGCATTGAGATAGCCGGTCATCCGATAGGCGCCACCCTCAGCATTGGCGCCGCCATGGCATACGAGCCTGTCACGGATATCGGGGCGCTGCTGGGACGCGCCGATGCCGCGCTCTACCGTGCCAAGCATGAGGGCCGTAACCGGCTTTACGCCGCCGAGGACCAGCCGACGCCGGGGCAGGGCGCGCGCCCGCTAACTGCCGGGCGCGGCAGCCAGGCGATCGAGCCGGCGCGTCTGCGGCCCGCCAAGGCCTATGCCCGCAACGCCAGATAGTGCGGTGGCCGCTCGTCCGGCGCGCATCGCAACGTCTCGTTTACCATCCGCACGCTAGCATGCGCGGATGTTGCCTATTGCCTATGGAGCGGACGCCGCCGTTCTGGCACTCGAAGCCTATGCCGAGCGCGCTGGCGCGGCTTTGGCCTGCGCCTATTCGTCCTCGGCCGAATTCGATGCCGCGCTGATCGCCGAGCGCCGTGCCGCCGGCATCTACGGCCCGAAACGCCGGCGCAAGCAGATGCTGGCCACCGCTGCCGGCGTCGCCCTTGGCCTCGCCGTCATCTTTTTCCTGGCCGTCTGAGCGATCGTCGCGCCGCTATTGGCGTGTCGGCTAATTGCCTTCGAACTTGAACGAGACTTTCACCTTGGCGCGATAGGCCTCGACCTTTCCGTTCTTGAGCTGCAGGTCCATCTCAACGACCTCGGCGACCCGCAGGTCGCGCAATGATTTTGCGGCCCGATCGACCGCGGCCTTCGCCGCCTTCTCCCAAGAATCCGGACTGGTCCCGATCAACTCGATGACTTTATAGACGTTCTCGGCCATGTCGTCCTCCTTTGCGCGCCACGTTATTTTGTTATCTCGCGTGCGCGCGCGTTGATGATCCGACTTGCAAGCCGTGTAAGTGGAGGAGCTATTAGACCGCAAGTCAAGCGCACGCGGCATGACGTGAGCGCGTCGCCAACGCGGTGGGGCGCAAACGAAACGGACGCCCGCGAGGGACGCCCGTTCTATTTCCTGGCTCGCTACGCTGCCGGGACCCACGCTAGGCCGCGGCCGATGCTTTCGTTGCCGTCGGCACCGATTCGATTGTTTTCAGAATCTGCGAGGCGATCTGGTAGGGGTCGCCTTGCGAGTTGGGACGGCGATCTTCCGCCCGCTCGGCTTCCCGGCGACGGCGGTCGCGCCCCAGCGCGCCCAACCGCTAACCGAATTCTCCCAATCCCGCATTGAGTGTCGCTGCGAACGGTTGGAAGACCGCCATCACTCGCAACGAAAAAACGGGCGCCCCTCGCGGAGCGCCCGATGAGTTGCATCGCCCAAGCCTCGGTAACTTGCGTGCGATGATTGGGAGGAACGCTTACGCCGAGTAGTACATATCGAATTCGACCGGATGCGGGGTGTGCTCGAAGCGGATCACCTCCTGCATCTTGAGGTCGATGTAGCTGTCGATGAAATCGTCGTCGAACACGCCGCCGGCCTTGAGGAAGGCGCGGTCGCCGTCGAGCTCGCCGAGCGCCTGGCGCAGCGAGCCGCACACCGTCGGAATCTTCTTCAGTTCCGCCGGCGGCAGATCGTAGAGGTCCTTGTCGATGGCCGAGCCCGGATCGAGCTTGTTCTTGATGCCGTCAAGGCCGGCCATCAGCATCGCGGCAAAGCCGAGATACGGATTGCACAGCGGATCGGGGAAGCGCACTTCGACCCGCTTGGCCTTCGGATTTGTCGTGTAGGGAATGCGGCACGAGGCCGAGCGGTTGCGCGCCGAATAGGCGAGCAGCACGGGCGCTTCGAAGCCCGGCACCAGGCGCTTGTACGAGTTCGTGGTCGGATTGGTGAAGGCGTTGATCGCCTTGGCGTGCTTGATGATGCCGGCGATGTAGGAGAGACACGTCTCCGACAGGTCGGCATATTTGTTGCCGGCGAACACCGGTTTGCCCGACTTCCAGATCGATTGATGGCAATGCATGCCGGAGCCGTTGTCGCCGTAGACGGGCTTGGGCATGAAGGTCGCGGTCTTGCCGTAGATCTGCGCCACCTGCTGGATGCAATACTTGTAGATGATCAGGCGGTCGGCCATCACCACGAGCGGCGAGAATTTCAGGCCCAGCTCGTGTTGGGCGGACGCTACTTCGTGGTGGTGCTTCTCGACCGCGCAGCCCATACGCGCCATGGCGCCGAGCATTTCCGAGCGCATGTCTTGCGCCGAATCCTGCGGCGGCACCGGGAAGTAGCCCTTCTTGGTGCCGATGCGGTGGCCGAGATTGCCGCCTTCGTATTCGGTGGCAGAATTGGACGGAAACTCGATCGAGTCGAGCTTAAACCCGGTGTTGTAGGGCTCGGCTGAGTATTTGACGTCGTCGAACACGAAGAACTCGGCCTCGGGCCCGAAGAAGATGGTGTCGCCGACGCCCATCGATTTGACCATGCCCTCCGCCCGCTTGGCGATACCGCGCGGGTCGCGATTGTAGGGCTCGCCGGTTGTCGGCTCGAGCACGTCGCAAATCAGCGACATGGTGGTTTCGGCGAAGAACGGATCGATGCAGGCGGTGGACGGATCCGGCATCAGGTTCATATCGGATTCATGGATGGCCTTCCAGCCGGAGATCGACGAACCGTCGAACATTTGGCCTTCGGCGAACGTGTCCTCCTCGATCAACGAAATATCGAACGTGACATGCTGCCACTTGCCGCGCGGATCGGTGAAGCGGAAGTCCGCATATTTGACGTCGTTGTCTTTGATCATCTTCATGACATCTTTGGCGGTCGTCATGGATTGCATTCCCCCTTTTTTACGAAAATTCCCGCAGCGTGCATGGCCCGGGATTTAGATGGCGTCGACCCCAGATTCGCCCGTCCTTATCCGGATGGCTTCCTCGATGTCGGATAGAAAAATCTTGCCGTCTCCGATCCGGCCTGTTTGGGCTGCGCGCCGGATCGCTTCAATGGCCTTATCCACCATATCGTCGCCAAGCACGATTTCAATTTTCACCTTCGGGAGAAAATCGACCACGTATTCGGCGCCACGATAAAGCTCGGTGTGCCCTTTTTGCCGGCCGAAACCTTTGGCCTCGGTGACGGTGATACCTTGTAATCCGACCTCCTGGAGCGCCTCCTTCACCTCGTCGAGCTTGAAGGGTTTGATGATGGCTTCGATTTTTTTCATTTTCTCCGTTTCCTTCCCCTCAGCCCGCCGCTTGTACTCGGTGTGCCGCGCTACCGGTTAGCAGGTCCCGTGCCAAGCCGGTGAAACCGCGAATAGCTTTTCCCTGCAAAGATTTAAGGCGTAGAAGGCCGGTTGGGGCCGAACCTGCCTACGGCGTGGTGCCTAGCAATTAAGCATCCTGCAAAAACTTTTGCCAGCGTCTGATAAGCCTGATTTGTCGACCTTGCGGCCGGCCGATAGTGTCGTCCGCGATGATTGAGCTCCTGACCAACCCCGAAATGGCGGAATCCGACCGGCTGGCCATCGCCGGCGGGTTGCCCGGCATCGAATTAATGGAAAATGCCGGCCGCGCCGTGGCCGATGCGGCCGGGGCGCTGCTGCAGGGCCGTCGCGTGGTGATAGTGGCGGGGCCTGGCAACAATGGCGGCGACGGGTTTGTAACCGCGCGCCACTTGGCCGAGCGGGGCTTTGAGGTACGCGTCAGCTTCGTCGGCGATCAGGCGCGGCTAAAGGGCGATGCCGCACTCGCCGCCGAGCGCTGGAGCGGACCGGTCGAGGCCGCGTCGCCCGTTTCGCTGACCGATTGCGACATCGTCATCGACGCCTTGTTCGGCGCCGGCCTTGATCGCGAGGTCGAAGGCCTGCCGCGCGCCATGATCCGGGCCATGAATGCCAGCCACGTGCCGGTGATCGCGGTCGATCTGCCGAGCGGCGTGAACGGCACCACCGGCGCGGTGATGGGGATTGCGGTCAACGCAACCCATACGGCGACCTTCTTCCGCCGCAAGACCGGCCATATGCTGCTGCCGGGGCGGCTGCATTGCGGGTCCGTCGAGGTGGCCGATATCGGCATCCCGGCGAGCGTGCTGGCGACCATCAAGCCGACGGCCTTCGCCAACCGGCCGGCTCTGTGGGGGTGGGTATTCCCGCGGCCGCGCGCCGCCGGCCATAAATACTCGCGCGGCCATGCAACGGTAGTGTCCGGCGGGCTGTCGACGACCGGAGCGGCGCGGCTGGCAGCGCGCGGCGCATTGCGGGCGGGGGCAGGGCTGGTCACCATCGCGAGCCCGTCGGAGGCGCTGAGCGTCAATGCTGCGGCCAGTCTGGCCGTCATGGTGCGGCCGGTGGACGGTGCGGCTGGATTGACGGCATTCCTCGCCGACAAGCGGCGTAATGCGGTGGTGCTGGGGCCGGGCGCCGGGGTCGGGTCGGCCACGCGGGAGCAGGTGGCGGCGGCGCTGGAAAGCGAGGCGGCAGCGGTCCTCGACGCAGACGCCCTAACCAGCTTTGCCGAGGCGCCAGCGCCTCTCATCGGGATGATCGCCGAGCGGGCGGGGCGAAATGTGGTATTGACGCCGCACGAGGGAGAATTCGCGAGGTTGTTTAAAGTAATACATGAAGACCGTAATGTTCAGGCAAAACTTGAGAAAACGCGTATAGCGGCCAGATCCAGCGGTGCTGTGGTCCTATTCAAGGGTGCCGACACCGTGGTCGCCGCTCCCGACGGTCGCGCCTCGATTGCCGACAACGCTCCGCCCACGCTCGCAACCGCCGGGTCGGGCGACGTCTTGGCCGGCATGATCGGCGGGCTCATGGCGCAGGGCATGCCGGCCTTCGAGGCGGCGAGCGCGGCGGTCTGGCTGCATGGCGAGGCGGCCAACGCTTTCGGTCCCGGCCTGATTGCAGAAGACCTGCCCGAAGCCCTGCCCGTGGTTTACCGGCGCCTGTTTGCGGAGTTCGCAAACGAGCCCGCCACGGGCTCTTGAGCGGGCCCGGATGTGGCCTATTTAATTGCTGCCGTGCGGTTTTACCGTGCTATAAGCCGCCGCCCGAAAGGGGCCGCTAGGCTTGCTCCGGCGGGTCGCGGTGAGATAAATCGTGCCGGATTGCGGCGCCAGGATCGTCCTGAATTGCCCTTTGCGGGCGTGGCGGAATTGGTAGACGCGCGGGATTTAGGTTCCCGTGACGAAAGTCGTGGGGGTTCGAGTCCCTCCGCCCGCACCATGCCGAGGGCTTAAGCAAACGCGGGGCGTCACGCGCGCCCGTCATTCCGATGGGTCCGGCGCTGCGCGCTGCCAAACAAAAGAAATGTGTGATCGATGCAAGTTACCGAAACGCTCAACGAAGGCCTCAAGCGCGAATACAAGGTCGTTGTGCCGGCCGCCGAACTCGACGCCAAAGTCAATCAGCGTCTGGACGAGATGAAAACCCGCGTCCGCATGAACGGCTTCCGCCCCGGCAAAGTGCCGGTCGCCCATCTCAAGCGCGTGTATGGCCGCTCGGCCCTGGCCGAAGCCATCGATGCGGCGGTGCGCGACGCCAATAACCAGATCGTCAACGAGCACGGCTTTCGGCTCGCCACCGAACCGAAGGTGACGCTGCCGACCGAACAGGACGCGATCGAAAAATTGATGGCCGGCGATAGCGACCTCGACTACACGATGGCGCTCGAAATCGTGCCGGATATCAAGCTCGCCGATTTCGCGACCATCAAGCTTACCAAGCTCGCCAGCGAGGTCGCCGACGCCGAAGTCGACGAGGCCGTCACGATCATCGCCGATCAGAACAAGCCCTACAGCCAAAGGCCGGAAGGGGAGAAAGCGGCCAAGGACGATCGCGTCGTGATCTCCTTCACCGGCACGATCGACGGCAAGCCATTCGAAGGTGGCGCCGCCGACGATTCCGCGGTGCTGATCGGTTCGAACACCTTCATCCCCGGCTTCGAAGATCAGTTGATCGGCATCACCACCGGCGAAACCCGTACATTGAAGGTGACGTTTCCCAAGCACTACCCGAAGCAAGAATTGGCCGGCCAGGACGCCGAATTTGTCGTTACCGCCAAATCGATCGAAACGCCCGGGAAGGTGAGCGTCGACGACGAATTTGCCAAGTCGCTCGGGCTGGATTCGCTTGCCAAGCTGCGTGAGGCCGCCAAGGACCGCATCGTGCGCGAACACGCCGGCATGTCGCGGCAGAAGCTCAAACGTGCGCTGCTCGACGAACTCGACGCCCGGCATCCTTTCGAGCCGCCCGCTTCGCTGGTCGAGGAGGAGTTCGACCGGGTCTGGAAAACCGTCCTGCTCGAGATGGAAAACGAGAAGAAGACCTTCGCCGACGAAGGCACCACCGAAGAAAAAGCCAAGGCGGAATACCGCGCCATCTCCGTGCGGCGGGTACGGCTTGCGCTGGTCCTCGCCGAAATCGGCGACAAGAACGGGATAATGGTGACCGACGAGGAACTCAACCGCGCCGTCATGGATCGCGCCCGCCAATACACCGGCCAAGAACAACGGGTGTGGGAATTCTATCAGCGTAACCCGCAAGCGGTTGCCGCGCTGCGCTCACCGATCTTCGAGGAAAAAGTGGTCAGTTACCTTCTCGAACTCGCGAAAGTGACCGAGAAAAAGGTCGACCGCGAAGAACTCTACAAGCAGGACGAGGACACGGCAGAGTGAGCGGGCGCGCCTTGCGGCGGGCGCTTTTCGAAAATAGATCATGCGGACGCAATGGGAAGGCTAATCTAGCCGACGTGATTCGCGTGAAGGAGCCGAAATGAAAGATCCGGTCGATACCTATATGCAGCATCTGGTGCCCATGGTGGTCGAGCAGACCAACCGGGGCGAGCGGGCCTACGACATCTATTCGCGGCTGCTCAAGGAACGGATCATCTTCATCACCGGCCCGATCGAGGACGGGGTGGCTACGCTGGTGGTGGCGCAGCTTCTGTTTCTGGAAGCGGACAACCCGAAAAAGGAAATCTCGATGTACATCAACTCGCCCGGCGGGGTGGTGACATCGGGCATGGCGATCTACGACACCATGCAGTTCGTGCGCCCGCCGGTATCCACGCTTTGCGTCGGACAGGCCGCCTCTATGGCCTCGCTGCTGCTCGCGGCGGGCGCCAAGGATCAGCGCTTCGCGCTGCCGAATGCCCGCATTATGGTGCATCAGCCGTCCGGCGGCTTCCAGGGCCAGGCCACCGACATCATGGTGCACGCCCAGGAAATCCTGAACCTGAAGAAGCGGCTCAACGAGATCTACGTGAAGCATACCGCGCAGTCGTTGAAGACGATCGAGGACGCGCTCGAGCGCGACTATTTCCTGACCGCCGAGGCGGCCAAGGATTTCGGCCTTGTCGATAAGGTGATCGAGCGCCGGCCGGAGGAAATGCTTCCCAAACCCGCCTGAATGTCCCGGAAAAGCCGGCCAGCCGGCCGGGACAAAGCCCGGGGATTGCCACGGAAGTTCCACTTTCGTCGCTACGCTAGGACGGGCATTATCGTTAATAGATTCTTGATTATCGCGCCGTTAGCATGCTTCGCTTATGGTGTGGGAGAGTGATAGGGCCGCGGGGCATCCAGTACCCAAGGTCCGCGGGCCGGAACATCGGCGCGAAACTTGCTTCGTTCGTGGTGTCGCGTATAGGCGGGTAGGTTGAGGCACGTCGCCGACTACGGAATGTGCGGACGAGTGTGACGGAGAATGGAATGAGCAAAGTCGGCGGCAGCGATTCCAAGAACACTCTGTACTGCTCGTTCTGCGGCAAGAGCCAGCACGAAGTGCGCAAGCTCATTGCCGGGCCGACCGTGTTCATCTGCGATGAATGCGTCGAGCTGTGCATGGACATCATCCGCGAGGAGAACAAATCGTCGCTGGTGAAATCGCGCGACGGCATCCCGACGCCGAAGGAAATCCGCAAGGTTCTCGACGACTATGTGATCGGTCAGGATCACGCCAAGAAGGTGCTCTCGGTCGCCGTCCACAACCACTACAAGCGGCTCAACCACCAGACCAAGCACAACGACGTCGAATTGGCCAAGTCGAACATTCTGCTGATCGGGCCGACCGGCTCGGGCAAGACGTTGCTGGCGCAGACGCTGGCGCGCATCCTCGACGTGCCGTTCACGATGGCCGACGCCACGACCTTGACCGAAGCCGGCTACGTCGGCGAGGACGTGGAGAACATCATCCTCAAGCTGTTGCAGTCGGCCGACTACAATGTCGAGCGGGCGCAGCGCGGCATCGTCTATATCGACGAAATCGACAAGATTTCGCGCAAGTCCGACAATCCATCGATCACCCGCGACGTGTCGGGCGAGGGCGTGCAGCAGGCGCTCCTGAAGATCATGGAAGGCACCATCGCCTCTGTGCCTCCGCAGGGCGGCCGCAAGCATCCGCAGCAGGAGTTCCTGCAGGTGGACACCACCAACATTCTGTTCGTCTGCGGCGGTGCCTTCTCGGGCCTCGAGAAAATCATCTCGGCGCGCGGGCGGTCGACCTCGATCGGCTTCTCGGCCAAGGTGCTGGCGCCGGAAGACCGCAAGCAGGGCGAAATCTTCCGCCAGGTCGAACCGGAGGACCTGTTGAAATACGGCCTGATCCCGGAGTTCGTCGGCCGCCTGCCGGTGGTCGCGACGCTCGAGGAGCTCGACGAGAGCGCGTTGATCCAGATCCTGACCGAACCGAAGAACGCCCTGATCAAGCAGTACCAGCGCCTGTTCATGATGGAAGGCGTCGAGCTCGAGGTGCGTCCGGCCGCGCTCAACGCGGTCGCCAAGCGCGCGCTCGCGCGCAAGACGGGCGCTCGCGGCCTGCGCTCGATACTCGAGATGGTGCTGCTCGACACGATGTACGAGCTGCCGACGCTCGAGAACGTGAGCAAGGTCGTGGTCGACGAGGCCATGATCACCGCCGACGGCAAGCCGCTGATGATCTACTCCGA
>JBOHII010000382.1:0-3508 GCA_050725955.1 Pseudolabrys sp.
GGCGCGCCCTGCAGCAGGCCCGCGTCGGCGGCGGCAAATCGGATCGCCGCCAGGCGGGCGCCGCGCGCGACGTCCGGCGCCTTGACGCCGAAGCGGTCGAGAAAGCCGGCCGGCGTTACGAGTTCGATCGTCCCGCGCGGCGTGGCAAGACTGAAACCGTCCTTGCCGGCTTTCGCCTCCGCGCCGGCAAAGCTTTGCATAAAACCGCGATGCCGCTCCGGCGCATCGGCTACCGCGACGACGCCGGCGATGGCGGTAACGCCATTGGCATGTTTCTGAAATGCCGGGTTCCAGAAATTTTCCGGAAAATGCTGCTGGCAGGTGGCGAAATGGATGTCGGGCGCGAATGGGTCCTGTGCGAAGGCGAGCGAGAAGCCGACCTTCACCGTCGTGCCGTCGGGGCGTTTGCCTTCACGTTCGAAATGCATGCCTGCGGATGCCGCGATCCCGGCGGCGCGGAAAGCGGCCTCGTCGGCGCGCGCGTCCTTGGATTCGAGGATGAGCAGCGACAGGCCTTGGTGCCGCGCGATGAAGTCGCGATTGTAGGCCGCAAACATTTTGGAAAATCCACCATCGCCCATTTTCTCGGGCTCGGCCAGGGTGAGCAGCTCGACGAAAAATCCGGGCAGCTGCACGATTAAGTTATGCGTGCCCCAGGGATGCTTGTTGCGGGCGCCGACGGTGAAGCCGAGCGAGCGATAGAGCGCGCCCGCGGCATCGAGATCGCGCACGGCATGGACGATGTGATCGAGGCCGCGGGGCATCGGCGATGCCTGCTATTTCATCGACGAGAACGCGGTCGGCACCAGAATCTTATTGTTGATCGTGGCGAGGATCGGTCCGTCCTTCTCGCTGTCGGCGCGTGCCGAGATCCATTCCGGATCGGACATGAACCCGTTCCACTTCTTTTCGCGCTCGGCGAGCGAGCTCCAGGCTAGCAAGTAAAACAGCTCGTTGTTGCCGTCACCGATCAGCACAGTCCAGAAGGCGATCGGGTTGATGTCGTGCTTCTTCCAGAGCGGCAGCGTCTTGGTCTCGAAGCGCTTCAACAGCGCGGGCAGACGTCCGGGAACGCAAATATAATGACGCATTTCGTGGATCATGGGGCTCCTCCGGCTACCAATGTGGGGAGTTTATCGGCCGAGGCGCGCGCCAAAGCAACCGGGGTTACACCAGCCGGCTTCTCTCCACCGCCGCACCGATGAACGAGGCGAACAGCGGGTGCGGCTCGAACGGCCGCGATTTCAGTTCGGGATGGAATTGCACGCCGATGAACCAGGGATGGTCCTCGTATTCGATGATCTCCGGCAGAATGCCGTCGGGCGACATGCCGGAGAAGCGCATGCCGCGCTGTTCGAGCCGTCCCTTGTAGCCGGTGTTGACCTCGTAACGGTGGCGGTGGCGCTCGGAGATTTCGGTCCGCCCGTAGATATCGGCAACGCGGCTGCCGCGTGAGAGCACCGCCGGATAAGCCCCTAACCGCATGGTGCCGCCGAGGTCGCCATTGGCCTGGCGCTTGTGCAGTTCGTTGCCCTTGAGCCATTCGGTCATCAGGCCGACCACCGGTTCGCTGGTGGCGCCGAATTCGGTCGAATTGGCATCCTCGATGCCGCACAGATTGCGCGCGGCCTCGATCACCGCCATCTGCATGCCGAAGCAGATGCCGAAATACGGCACCTGCCGCTCGCGCGCGAAACGCGCCGCCTTGATCTTGCCTTCGGTGCCACGCTGGCCGAAGCCGCCGGGCACCAATATGCCGTTGACGTGTTCGAGGAACGGCGCCGGGTCCTCGTTTTCGAACACTTCCGACTCGATCCAGTCGAGATTGACCTTGACCTTGTTGGCAATGCCGCCGTGCGACAGCGCCTCGATCAGCGATTTGTAGGCGTCCTTGAGGCCGGTATATTTGCCGACAATGGCAATGGTGACGTCGCCTTCCGGATTGTGCACCCGCTCGTTGATCAGCCGCCATCGCGCCAGATCCGGCGCCCGTGTGGGGTCGAGACCGAATGCTTCCAGCACCTCACGGTCAAGCCCGGCCTCGTGATAGGCCTCGGGCACCGCATAGATGTTGTCGACGTCGCGCGCTTCGATCACCGCGTTCTCGCGCACATTGCAGAACAGCGCGAGCTTGCGCCGCTCGCCGTGCGGAATCGGCCGGTCGGTGCGGCACAGCAGAATGTCGGGCTGGATGCCGATCGAGCGCAGTTCCTTGACCGAATGCTGCGTCGGCTTGGTTTTCAACTCGCCGGCGCTCGGAATGAACGGCAGCAGCGTCAGATGAATGTAAACCGCGTGATGGCGCGGCAGATCGTTGCCCAATTGCCGGATCGCCTCGAAGAATGGCAGGCCCTCGATATCGCCGACGGTGCTGCCGATCTCGCACAGCACGAAGTCGAAGCCGTCATTGCCCTCGCGGATGAAATCCTTGATGGCGTTGGTGACGTGCGGGATCACCTGGATGGTGGCGCCGAGATAATCGCCGCGCCGCTCGCGGGTAAGAATGTCCTGGTAGATGCGCCCCGTAGTGATGTTGTCCTGCTTGATTGCCGGGCGCCCGGTGAAGCGTTCGTAATGGCCGAGGTCGAGATCGGTCTCGGCGCCATCGTCGGTGACGAACACCTCGCCGTGCTGATAGGGCGACATGGTGCCGGGATCGACGTTGAGATAGGGGTCGAGCTTGCGTAAGCGCACCTTGTAGCCGCGCGCCTGCAGAAGCGCGCCGAGCGCTGCGGACGCGAGACCCTTGCCCAAGGAGGAGACCACGCCGCCGGTGATAAAAATGTACCGCGCCATGGGACCTAAGCTTTAGCCCTCCTGCTTCGATTCGACGAGCGCGAAAAGCGCAAACGTGCCCTGCGCCTGAGCGTGACTGGGGAAGACCAGGCTATGATAGAGGCCTGCATGGGCTTGTTCGCTTTTCCCATTAATCTTGTGCCCTGCTCCACGGTATCCACATCCCATAATGGCGAAGGGGCCGGTTTCCCGACCCCTTGGTGACGCTGCGTCATTTCGACTCCGGCACCTGCGGCCCAGAAGGGGCGGCAGGCGCGGCCGGCGCTCCGGGAGCGCCGTGCTGCAATTGGTTGAGCAACCCGCCGCCGCCACCCAGCGGCGGTGCGGTTCCCGGTGCGGTCGCCGGCGTGCCTTGACCGCCGCCTTGCAGGATCGAGGTCGGCTTGTGGCTTAAGCCGGCCAGGATCGAGAGTACGAGACTGGTTAAAAAGAATAGGCCGGCCAGGATCGCGGTCGCGCGCGTGAGCACATTAGCCGTGCCGCGGCTGGTCATGAATCCGCAGCCGCCGCCGATACCCAGCCCGCCGCCTTCGGATTTATGCAGCAGCACACCGCCGATCAAGGCGAGCACCAGCATCAGGTGGACGACGATAACCACGTGCTGCATCGGTTCAAAATCCGTTCAATCTGGCGGCTTCGCTTCGCGTGGCCGGCACGCCGGTCATATAGAGGCCGATCAGGGAAATTGAACCCTTGCGACCCGCACCTGGAA
>JBOHII010000383.1:0-2453 GCA_050725955.1 Pseudolabrys sp.
GTGTAGAAGGTCGCGACTTCGAGGCCGCGGATATGCGCCATGCCGAGCATACCGGTGACGAAGCGGATGGCGGCTTCGGGCAGCCAGCCGCCGGCCTGATCCTGCGCCCGCCACAGCAGCGGAATAATGGCCGACGCCTGCCGGCCTTCCGGGTATTTGGCGATCTGCTGCTTGGCCCAGGCGAGGTTCTCCGCATTGAACGCGAAGTCCTTCGGCTGGACGTCGGGCGGGGCGAGACGGCGCACGCTCATCGGTCGATCTCCCCGAACACGATATCGAGCGTGCCCATGATGCAGGACACGTCGGCCAGCATGTGGCCGCGGCACATGAAATCCATCGCGCTCAAATGGGCAAAGCCGGGCGCGCGGATTTTGCATTTGTACGGTTTGTTGGTGCCGTCGGCGATGAGATAGACGCCGAACTCGCCCTTGGGCGCCTCGACCGCGACATAGACCTCGCCCGCCGGCACGTGGAAGCCTTCGGTATAAAGCTTGAAGTGCTGGATCAGCGCTTCCATGGAGCGCTTCATTTCGGAACGCTTGGGCGCCACGACCTTGGCGTCGTCGACCGAAACGCGGCCCTGGCCTTCGGCGCTGCGCAGTTTCTCGCAGCATTGCCGCATGATTTTGATGGACTGGCGCATTTCTTCGACGCGCACGCAGTAACGGTCGTAGCTGTCGCCGTGCTTGCCGACCGGAATATCGAAATCCATCTCCGTGTAGCACTCGTAAGGCTGCGCCTTGCGCAAATCCCAGGCCGCGCCCGAGCCGCGCACCATCACGCCGGAAAAGCCGCGGTTCCAGGCATCGGGCAGGTCGACCACCCCGATGCCGACGGTGCGCTGCTTGAAGATGCGATTTCCGGTGAGCAGGCCGTCAAGGTCGTCGCAGAATTTGAGATAGGGATCGCAGAATGCCTCGATATCGTCGACCAGTTTGTTCGGAATGTCCTGATGCATGCCGCCGACGCGAAAGTAGGCGGCATGCAGCCGCGCGCCCGAGGCGCGCTCGTAGAACGCCATCATCTTCTCGCGCTCCTCGAACCCCCACAGCGGCGGCGTCAGCGCGCCGATATCGAGCGCCTGCGTGGTGACGTTGAGGTTGTGCGACAGCAGCCGTCCGATTTCGCAAAACAGCACGCGAATGAGCTGGCCGCGCTTGGGCAACTGGAGGCCCAACAGCTTTTCCGCCGCCAGGCAAAAGGCGTGCTCCTGGTTCATCGGCGCGACGTAGTCCAGCCGATCGAAATAGGGTATCGCCTGCATGTAGGTCTTGTATTCGATCAGCTTCTCGGTGCCGCGGTGAAGCAATCCGATATGCGGGTCGACGCGCTCGACGACTTCGCCATCGAGTTCGAGCACCAGGCGCAGCACGCCGTGCGCGGCCGGATGCTGCGGTCCGAAATTGACGGTGAAATTGCGTAGCGCGGTTTCCGCCATTTTACGTCACGAGCCCTTGCCTTCGGCCTTCGCCTTCTCGTCCCCCGGCAGCACGTAGTCGGTGCCTTCCCAGGGCGAGAGGAAATCGAACGTGCGGAATTCCTGCGCCAGTTTCACTTTGTCGTAGACCACACGCTTTTGCTCGTCGTCGTAGCGCACCTCGACAAATCCGGTGAGCGGGAAATCCTTGCGCAGCGGATGGCCCTCGAAACCGTAATCGGTGAGCAGACGCCGCATGTCCGGATGACCGGTGAACAACACGCCATAAAGATCGAAGGCCTCGCGCTCAAACCAATCGGCGCCTTTGTACACGTCGATCAGCGAGGGCACCGGTGTCACCTCGTCCGTTATGGTCTTCAGGCGGATGCGCTGATTCAGCCGCGGTGAGAGAAAGTGATAAACGACGTCGAACCGCTGCTCACGGCTCGGCCAGTCGACCGCGGTGGCGTCGATGATGTTGATGAACTGGCAGGCTGCGTCGTCGCGCAGGAAGGTCGCCACCTTGACCATGTCGGCGGATTTGGCCGTCACCGTCAGTTCGCCGTAAGCGACCGTGTAACCGATGACCGAGGCGCCCATCGCATTCTTGATGGTTGCTCCGAGCCTGTCGAGCAATTCGTCCATTCGAAGACCCCGCTCAACGTTCGATCGTGCCGGTGCGGCGGATCTTCTTCTGCAACAGCAGGATGCCGTACAGCAGCGCCTCGGCGGTCGGCGGACAGCCCGGCACATAGATATCGACCGGCACGACGCGGTCGCAGCCGCGCACCACCGAGTAGGAATAATGATAGTAGCCGCCGCCGTTGGCGCACGAGCCCATCGAGATGACGTAGCGCGGCTCCGGCATCTGGTCGTAGACCTTGCGCAGCGCCGGCGCCATCTTGTTGGTCAGCGTGCCGGCGACGATCATCACGTCGCTCTGGCGCGGGCTCGCGCGCGGGGCGGCGCCGAAGCGCTCCATGTCGTAGCGCGGCATGTTGACGTGGATCATCTCGACCGCGCAGCAGGCGAGGCC
>JBOHII010000384.1:0-5646 GCA_050725955.1 Pseudolabrys sp.
AGGTCGATGTCTTTGAGAATATGGACGCGGGCCGCCCCCTGCCCGAGCGAGAGATTGACCCCGGCAAGTTGTATAGCGAATTGCGCAATGGCCGGCCCCGCCTGGGAAGGTGCTCTCATGGTGCTCCACCGTTCACGATCCCGCACATATGGGGCAAAACCCGCCCGGGTCCAGCGCTTTGCCGCCATGCTGGTGGCGGCCATCATCTTTGCGCTGGCGAGTGGCGCATGGGCGGCCAACGACCATCCTGTGAAAATCGTGGTGCTGGGCGATTCGCTGAGCGCCGGCCTTGGATTGCCGGTGGACGCCGCCTTTCCCGCCCGGCTGGCGCAGGCGCTGAAAGCCAAGGGCATTGCCGCAACCGTCACTAATGCCGGGGTGTCCGGCGATACTGCTTCCGGCGGGCTTGGCCGGCTGGATTGGTCGGTCCCGCAAGGCACCGACGCGGTGATCCTCGAGCTCGGCGCCAACGACGCTCTGCGTGGGTTGGCTCCAAGGCTGACCGAGACCGCGCTCGATAAAATCCTGAGCAAACTCGAGGAACGCCACATTGCCGTGCTGCTCGCCGGCATGCAGGCGCCGCGCAACCTGGGCACGGATTATGTGCGCGCCTTCGATGCGATCTTTCCGGCGCTTGCCTCGCGCCATCGCGTCGTCTTTTATCCGTTCTTTCTCGACGGGGTGGCGACCGACGCCAGGCTGAACCAGAGCGACGGCATGCACCCGAACGCCGCCGGCGTCGACGTGATCGTGGCGCGGATGCTGCCGCGGGTCGAAGAATTGATCGCGCGTGCGCGCAGTCGGCGCGGGTCCTAGGTGAAGCGCGCGGTCCCGAAAAGCGGAAACCGGTTTCCCGCCTTCGCGAAGCCCGCTTCGGCGGGCGAAGCAAGGTCGGAAAAGATCACGCGCAAACAAAAGTAGACCGCCATGCCGCGCTTGTTCACCGGTCTCGAAATCCCAGCCGAGGTTGGCCAGGCGCTCGGCATGCTGCGCGGCGGATTGCCTGGCGCACGCTGGATAGATCCGGAGAATTATCATCTGACGCTGCGCTTCATCGGCGACGTCGACGACATGACCGCGACCGAAGTCGCCTCGCTGCTCGGCCGCGTCAAGCGCGACGCATTCGACCTTTATCTGGAAGGGCTGACCTCGTTCGGCGGCCGCAAGCCGCGCGCGGTGGTCGCGTCGGTGGTGCAGGCGCAGGCCTTGCTCGAGGTGCGGTCCGAGCATGAACGGCTGATGCAGCGCATCGGATTGGAGCCGGAGGGGCGCAAATATACTCCGCATGTGACGCTGGCGCGCTTGCGCGATTCGTCGAGCAGCGCGGTGGCCGAATATCTTTCGGCGCACGGCTATTTCCGCACCGCCGCTTTCCGCGTCTCGCGTTTCGTCTTGTTTTCCTCGCGCGCCTCGTTCGGCGGCGGCCCCTATGTGGTCGAGGCGGGCTATCCGTTGGGTGCGTAACTCACCTCGGGGACGTAAAACATCACGCCGGCCGAAAGAGCCGCGACTGCACCTCGAAAATCGCGGTGGCAAAGCTGTGATTGTCGGCGATTGCCTCGCGCATCAGCGAGAGCGGCGTCGAACGCGGCGGATCGACTTCGCCGGTCACGCTGCCGAAATCGAACGAAAACTCGGCTGCGAACTTGCGCGCGAGTTGCTGCATGCGCTGGTTTTCGGCGAGACAATCCATGCGCAGCGACTTGATGCCGCGATTGCGTGCGGACAACAGCGTGCGCTCGAGCAGTCCGGTTCCCACGCCGTGGCTTTGCCATGGCTGCTCGATGCTGAAGGCCGCTTCGCCTTCGCGCGAGAACAGCGATCCGCTTTGCCGCAACTCGGCGGCGCCGCGCAACACGCCGTCGACGAAAAAGCCGTGCACCACGACGCCAATGCCGCGTGCGGTCGCCGCATGGCGGGCAACGACCTCGTCCGACACCGCGCCGGAAAATCGCCGGTGGCGGCTTTCAGGGTCGAGGCGCAGCAGATGGTCCCGGTAGGCATCCGTTTCCCCGATCCACAGTTTGCGGATGGTTCCACCGTCGGGCAAAAGCTCGTTCATGTCGGGTCTCCTTAATTTCGCGTCGCCTGGCATCGTCGGTTCCCCGCAGACGTTCGCCGGATGCCGGCGACTCAGCCCTGCCGACTCTATATGGTGCAATGCAGCAAAAAGACGACCGCTTTCGGGCGTCCGGGACCCTTTCCTGCAAAAAGCGCATAGCTAACAACGAATTAACCTATTTTTTGTGCAGTTGTCGCCGCAATAGACATCGCTGCAATGCCGAACGCGGCCGGGCGGTTCCGCCGTAATGGTCGATTTACAGATGGCGCGGATCACCCTAGTTGTCGCGATGGGCCGCGCTCGGCCCGGTCTTCCGCTCGCCCGCCCCGCAACGCTCTTTAAGCCTCATGCCCGACACCTTCAGCAGGCGTTACGCGGCGCTCATTGCCGCCAGAAAAATTGAGGCGGATCCCGGCCAGGCGGCGCTGGTGGCGCAATTCGATGCGCTGGCGCACCGGCTCGAGCAGCGACGGCTGTCGCAAAACCCGTCGTCGCTTAGCTGGCTGTTCGCCAAGCGCGAACCGGACGGCCCGCCGCTGAAAGGACTTTACGTTTACGGCGAGGTCGGTCGCGGCAAGACCATGCTGATGGATTTGTTCTTTGCGACCAGTACGGTGCAGCGCAAGCGACGCGCGCATTTCTATGAGTTCATGGCCGATGTACACGAGCGCGTTCGCATATTTCGTCACAAGATCAAACGCGGCGAAATCGATGATAGCGATCCGATCAGACTGACCGCCGACCAGATCGCGGAAGAAACATGGTTGTTATGCTTCGACGAATTCCATGTCACCGATATCGCCGACGCTATGATCCTCGGTCGTCTGTTCACCCGCCTGTTCGAACTCGGCGTCGTGCTGGTGGCGACGTCCAATCTGGCGCCGGACGATCTTTATGCCGGTGGGCTCAACCGCGCGCTGTTCGTGCCGTTCATTCATCTGCTCGAGCAGCACGTCGAAGTGGCGCGTCTGGACGCGCGCACCGACTACCGGCTGGAGAAGCTCGAAGACGTTGCGGTCTGGTACGTGCCGGCCGATGAGGAAGCCGAGGTCGCTCTCGACATGGCGTGGCAAAAGCTAACCGGCCTGCTCGAAGGCGAGCCGCGCGATATTCCCTTGCAGGGCCGCGTGCTGCGGGTGCCGGAAGCGGCCATGGGCGTGGCGCGGTTTGCCTTTGCCCAGCTTTGCGAACAGCCGCTCGGGCCTAACGATTATTTGCGGCTGGCACGCGAATTCCACACGCTGATTGTCGACAATATCCCGGTGATGGATTTCCCGCAGCGTAATGTGGCCAAACGATTCATAATCCTGATCGACACGCTCTACGACAACGCGGTGAAACTGATCGCCTCCGCCGCCGCCGAGCCGTCGGGACTTTATCTGGCGACCGACGGCTACGAGGCAGATGAGTTCAAGCGTACCGCCTCGCGGCTGATCGAGATGCGCTCACAAAGCTATCTGGCGCTGCCGCACGGCGCACGCTCAGGCGCCGACACCGGCGACACCGGCGGCATCGTTGAAACTTGAGGCGACTGAAATCAATGGATCGGTCTCTTTTTCCATTGCCAACCACGTCGCGGCGCGCGAAATACCCACCTTGGGCGACTTAGATCCGGGAGCCTGAAATGGCCGATCAACCGCTCGCGCCGGGAACGGCGCCAGCCGCAATCACCGCGCAGGAGGATGGCAGCACGACTTTATCGGGCAACGGCAATACCGCCGCCGCCACGTCCGCCCGCCCCAAACGCGTGCGGCCGGCTCGCTTCCGCTGCGTAATATGCGGCCGCGAATTTCCAGCCCGCGACGTCACCCAGCTCGACGTGGTGCGCCCGAGCCTATTCGATCAGATAAAGGCCGAGTATCCCGATCTTCCGGCCGAGGGCTACATTTGCGGCGAGGACCTCGATCGCTTCCGTTCACGCTACGTCACCGAACTGCTCGGGCAAGAGCGCGGCGAACTCACCAAACTTGAGCGCGACGTGGTGCAAAGTCTCGCCGACCACGAGACGCTGGCCGAAAACATCGAGGCCGAATGGGTCGGCAAACGGACACTCGGCGAACGGCTATCAGATCATCTGGCGAGCTTCGGCGGCAGTTGGACGTTTATCATTATTTTTTTCGTCGTCCTCGTCGTATGGATGGCGTTCAACGCCATCATCATCGGGCAGAACCGGTTCGACCCCTATCCTTACATCCTGCTTAATCTCGTCCTTTCATGTCTGGCGGCCATTCAAGCGCCGATTATCATGATGAGCCAGAAGCGCCAGGAAGCGAAGGATCGGCTGCGGTCGGAGAACGATTACCGGGTCAATCTCAAGGCCGAATTGGAGATCAGGCACTTGCACGAAAAAATTGACCACATCCTCACCCGGCAATGGGAACGGCTGGCTGAAATCCAGCAGATCCAATTGGAGATGATGCAGGAGCCGGTGGTCCGGAAACGATAGACATTGCGCGCGGCTGGATACCGTCACGCCAAATACCGTCACCCCACGCGCGGCCACCGAATGGGGCTGGACTCGGAAGGAAACGTCTGCTGGTATAATGTATACACAGCCTGCTGAGGCCGCCGAGGCCTAAGACCATATTGCTGCAATACAGCAAACTCGATAAGCCACATTTGGCTGCGTCCTGCGGCCACATCAATTCGAGAGCTTTCCCGCCATGGCGCGTAACAAAATTGCGTTGATCGGTGCCGGCCAGATCGGCGGCACGCTCGCCCATCTCATCGGTCTCAAGCAGCTCGGCGACGTCGTGATGTTCGACGTCATGGAAGGCATCCCGCAAGGCAAGGCGCTCGACATCGCCGAATCCTCGCCGGTCAACGATTTCGACGCCAAGATCACCGGCACCAACAGCTACGAGGCGATCGAAGGCGCCGACATCTGCATCGTCACCGCCGGCGTGCCGCGCAAGCCCGGCATGAGCCGTGACGATCTGCTCGACATCAATCTCAAGGTGATGGGACAAGTCGGCTCCGGCATCAAGAAATATGCCCCCGATGCCTTCGTGATCTGCATCACCAATCCGCTCGACGCCATGGTGTGGGCGCTGCAGAAATCCTGCGGGCTCTCGCGCCAGAAGGTGGTCGGCATGGCCGGCGTGCTCGACAGTGCTCGTTTCAGATATTTCCTCGCCGACGAATTCAACGTCTCGGTGGAAGACGTCACGGCCTTCGTGCTCGGCGGCCATGGCGATACCATGGTGCCGCTGATCCGCTATTCGGCGGTGGCCGGAATTCCGGTGCCCGATCTGGTGAAGATGGGCTGGACCACGCAAGCCCGCGTCGACGAAATCATCAAGCGCACCGCCAATGGCGGCGGCGAGATCGTCAATTTGCTCAAGACCGGCTCGGCCTTTTACGCGCCGGCGGCCTCGGCGATTGCGATGGCGGAAAGCTATTTGCTCGACAAAAAGCGCGTATTCCCATGCGCTGCCTGGTTGAGCGGCGAATACGGCGTCAAAGACCTCTATGTCGGCGTGCCGGTGGTGATCGGCGCCAAGGGCGTCGAACGCATCGTCGAAATCGAGCTCAACGGCGCTGAGCGCGATATGTTCGAAAAATCGGCGGCGGCGGTGCAGGGC
>JBOHII010000385.1:0-4685 GCA_050725955.1 Pseudolabrys sp.
ACCGGACGCAGGTGGTGATCCGCGAAGCCGAACAGCGCGCTTACGACCTGTTCCTGCAGAACCTGGTGAAGGGGACAAGCCACCTCTCGCTCGGGCAGGAGGCTGTGGCGGCGGGCTTCGCCTGTGCCATGCAGCCGGGCGACCTGTCATTCTGCACCTATCGCGGCCACGCCCATACGCTCGCGCGCGGCGTGCCGGTTGAGAAGGTGCTGGGCGAACTGATGCAGCGCGACAACGGGCTGATGCGCGGCAAGGGCGGTTCGATGCATCTCACCTCGGTCGATCACGGCGTGATGGGCTCCTACGCCATAATCGGCGCGCATCTTCCCATCGCCTGCGGCGCCGCTTGGCGCGCGCAATACAAGGGCGCCAAGGACGTCTCGGTCTGCTTCTTCGGCGACGGCACTACCAATATCGGCGCCTTCCACGAGGCGCTCAATTTCGCCGCGGTGTGGAAGCTGCCGGTGGTGTTCTGCTGCGAGAACAATCTGTACATGGAATACACGCCGATTGCCGACGTGACGGCGGTGGAACATCCGGCCGCCGACCGTGCCTCAGCTTACGGGCTCGAGCGCATTGTCATCGACGGCAACGACGCCGACGCGGTCTATCGCACCGCGCAGGCGGCCTATGAAAAGGCGCGCGCCGGCGGCGGGCCGTCGTTGATCGAATGCATGACCTATCGCTACAGCGGCCACTCGCGCGCCGATCCGGCCAAGTACCGCCCGGAGGGCGAGCTCGATCGCTGGAAATTGCGCGACCCGATCAAGATCTATCGCGAGCGGCTGCTGCAATTCGGCGTCGAGGAGAAAACGATCGCCGACATCGACGGCGCCGTGCGCAAGGTCGTCGATGACGCGACCGAAGCATGCAAGGCCGCACCGCCGCCGCCGCTCGATATCATCTTCACAGATGTCTACGCCGATGGAGGCTGGGCATGGAGGAATTGATGTGGAGAAACTAAAATGCCGGAACTGACCTATCGCGACGCCGTCATCCGCGGTATCGCGCAGGAGATGGAGCGCGATCCCGATGTCGTGTTCCTCGGTGAGGACGTGGCCAAGGCCGGCGGCGTGTTCAAGGCGACGGTCGGCCTGTTCGAGCAGTTCGGACCCTTGCGCGTGCGCGACACCCCGATTTCAGAGCAGGCGATCATGGGCGCCGCCATGGGCGCGGCGATGACCGGCCTGAAACCGATCGCCGAGATCATGTTCTCGGATTTCTTCGCGGTGTGCTTCGACTACATCGCCAACGAGTTTCCCAAGAGCCGCTACATGTCAAACGGCCAGGTCAAGGTTCCGCTGGTGATCCGCACCGGCAACGGCGCCGGCTCGCGCTTCGGCGCGCAGCATTCGCAGAGCGTCGAGAACTGGTGCATGATGATTCCCGGGCTGAAGGTGGTTGCGCCGTCGACCCCGCGCGACGTGATCGGCCTCATGGCGGCGGCCGTGCGCGATCCCGATCCGGTTATTTTCTGCGAGCACAAGTCGCTCTACGCCACCAAAGGCGAGGTGCCGGACGGCGAAATCGTCGATCTGCTCGGCACCGCCAAGATCGTGCGGCCCGGCAAGGACGCCACCATCCTGGCGCTGGCGCTGATGGTTCCGCGTGCGCTTGCAGCGGCCGAAAAGCTTAAAGTGGAACACGGCATCGACGCGGAAGTTGTCGATGTGAGGTCGCTGGTGCCGCTCGATACGCAGACCATCCTTGCTTCGCTGGCGAAGACGCACCGGCTGTTTACCGTGGAGGAGAATCCTCGGCTTTGCGGCTGGGGCGCGGAAATCGTGTCGATCGCCGTAGATGAGGGCTTCTACGAGCATGACGGCCCGCCGGTACGAATAACAACGCCGCATATTCCGCTGCCGGCCGCCGACATCCTGGAAGACGCCGTCCTCCCCACCCCGCAGCGGATCGCGGAAACGGTGAGGCGGTCGTTGAATAGTTGAGGAGTTGTCATTGCCGGGCTTGACCCGGCAATCCATCTACGACGAGAGATTTTGCAAAGAAGATGGATGCGCGGGTCGAGCCCGCGCATGACGAGTAAAAAGGACATTCATCATGTACGACAATCTTCTTGCCAATGTTCCGACCGATCTGTGGATCGGCGGCAAATGGCGCAAATCGTCGGACAATTCACGCTTCGACGTCGTCGACCCGGCGACCGAGCGCAAGATCGCTTCGGTGGCGAGCGCGACGGTCGACGATGCGATCGCCGCGGTCGATGCGGCGCAGGGTGCTTTCGCAAGCTGGGCCGGACGCAAGCCGCGCGAGCGCGCCGAAATCCTGCGCAAATGTTACGAGCTGATCATGCGCGACGCCGAGCGCTTCGCCAAACTGATTACCCTGGAAAACGGCAAGGCGCTGCCCGACTCGCGCGGCGAGGTGGCCTATTCCGCCGAGTTCTTCCGCTGGTACGCCGAGGAAGCCGTGCGCAATCTTGGCACGGTTTCGATGGCGCCGGCCTCCGGTGCGCGCATCGTCGCCCAGCACAAGCCGGCCGGCGTTGCCGTGCTGGTGACGCCGTGGAATTTCCCCGCCGCCATGGCGACGCGTAAAATCGGCCCGGCGCTTGCCGCCGGCTGCCCAGTGGTGCTCAAGCCCGCTTCCGACACGCCGCTCACCATGCTCGCGCTGATGCCGGTGCTGGAAGAAGCGGGTGTACCGGCCGGCGTCGTCAATGTGGTGCCCTCGCGCCGTTCCGGCCCGGTGGTCAGCGCGATGCTGCACGACAGCCGAGTGCGCGTCGTTTCGTTTACCGGCTCGACCGAAGTCGGCCGCAAACTCCTGCACGAAGCCGCCGACAACGTGCTCAAGCCGTCGATGGAGCTCGGCGGCAATGCGCCGTTCATCGTGTTCGACGACGCCGACATCGACGCGGCCATCGACGGCGCCATGATCGCGAAGATGCGCAATATGGGCGAGGCCTGCACGGCGGCCAACCGTTTCTATGTGCACGAGAAAGTGCATGACGAATTCGCCAAGAAGCTCACCGCCAAGATGGGCTCGCTCAAGATGGGTAACGGCCTCGACGAAGGCATCAACCTCGGGCCGCTGGTCAACAAGGAGGGCCGCGACAAGGTGATCGAACTCGTCGAGGATGCCACCGCCAAGGGCGCCAAGGTGCTGGTCGGCGGCAAGACGCCGAATGGCCCGGGCTTCTTCTATCCGGCGACGGTGCTCACCAACGTGCCGGACTCGGCCAAGATGCTGAACGAGGAAATCTTCGGGCCGGTTGCCTCGATCCAGATCTTCAAGAGCGAGGACGAAGCGATCAAGCGCGCCAACGACACAGAATACGGTCTCGTCGCCTATCTTTACACCAAGGACCTCACGCGCGGCATGCGCGTCTCCGAGAAACTCGACTTCGGCATGATCGGCTTGAACCGCGGCATCGTCTCCGATCCGGCGGCGCCGTTCGGCGGCGTTAAGCAGTCCGGCCTCGGCCGCGAGGGCGCGCAGGAGGGCATGAAGGAATTCATGGAGACGCAATACGTATCGGTGAGCTGGTAGGACGCGCCGTACACCGTGAGGGGAATCGCGTGGACGTTCTAATGCCGCAGCTCGGCGAAACCGTCGCCGAAGGTAAGATCGTGAAATGGTTCAAGTCGGCCGGCGACGCCGTCAAGCCGGGCGACAACCTGTTCGAGATCGAGACCGACAAGACCTCGATGGAAGTGCCGGCGACCTCGGCCGGCACGCTGACCGACATCCGTTTCCAGGTTGGCGAGGTGGCCAAGGTCGGCGCCGTGGTGGCGGTGATCGCGGGGGCGGGGGCGCGTCCAAGTGCAGCGCCGCCTGCTGAAACGCCAAAGCTGGTTGCCGCATCTCCTCCGGTCATTCCCGCGAAAGCGGGAATCCAGAGCCAAAAAGAACTGGGTCCCCGCTTGCGCGGGGACGAACGGGTGGGTGCTAAACCGTCGCAAACAACAATACCGTTCGCAGCGCGCGATCCGTTCCGCGTGGTCATGACCCCCGAGCGCAACTATGGCCCGGCGAAATTGTCGAGCGGGACATTCACCACGCCGCTCGCAAGAAGGCTGGCCGGCGAGCGTGGTATCGATCTCTCGCGCGTGACTGGCTCGGGGCCGCGCGGCCGCATTGTTGCAAGCGACGTCGAGAAAGCGGCCCCTGCCGCTGCGGCGATGGCCACCGGCGCCAGCGCTGCCCAGGTCAAAGCGCTTTTTGCGGGCATTGTTTACGAAGAAGTGCCGCTCGAGGGTATGCGCGCGACCATCGCCAGGCGGCTGGTCGAGGCCAAGCAGACTATTCCGCATTTCTATCTCACCGCCGACATCGACGCCGGCCGGATGATCGCCATGCGCGATGAGGCGAACGCCGCCGCACCGAAGGGCAAGGATGGCGAGCCGGCGTTCAAGCTCTCGCTCAACGATTTCATCATCAAGGCCTGGGCGGCGGCACTGCAACGCGTAGGCGCCGCCAATGCGGTGTGGGCGGAGGACCGCATTTTGCGCTTCCAGCATTCCGACATCGGCGTGGCGGTTGCGCTTGACGGCGGCCTCATTACTCCGGTGGTCCGCAACGCCGAGCAGAAGTCGCTCACCGCAATTTCAGCCGAGATGCGCGATCTAGCCGCCCGCGCGCGCGCCAAGAAGCTCAAGCCGAATGAATACCAGGGCGGCGCCAGCGCGATCTCAAACCTGGGCATGTACGGCGTGCGCGAGTTC
>JBOHII010000386.1:0-10824 GCA_050725955.1 Pseudolabrys sp.
CATCCAACCGGCGCGCCAGCCGGTCATGCAGAAGTATTTTGAAAACGAATTGATCACCAGCGCGCGCTCGGAAAGATTGGCCGCGGTCTCGGCGGCAAAGGCATAATCGAGCCCGTGGTAGATCTCATCGGAGATCACGCGGATGCCCTCTGCCTCGGCGACCGCGATCAGGCGCGACAGCGCATCGGCATCCATCATGGTGCCGGTCGGATTGGCCGGGCTTGCCACCACCACGCCGGCAAGCGGCTTCTTCCGGTGGGCGGCAATCAGCACCTTCGCCGACAGCGCCCAGCGCGTGTCGGCCGACGTCTCGATCAGCACTGGCTCGCAGCTGAGCGCGGACAGGATGTGCCGGTAGGGCGGATAGCCCGGATTGGCCAGCGCCACCCGGTCGCCCGGCTCGAACAGCGCCAAGAACGCCAGGACGAAGCCGCCGGAGGAACCGGTGGTGACCACCACCCGCGCCGGGTCGAGCGCGAGCCCATGCGTGTCGGCATAGTGGCGGGCGATTCGAGCGCGCAAAGACGGCTTGCCGAGCGTCTCGGTATAGCCGATCCGGCCATGCACGAGTGCCGCCTGCGCCGCGCGCAATGCGGTTGCCGGCGCCGGCGCTGCCGGCTGGCCCACCTCCATATGGATAATGTGGGCGCCCTTGGCCTCCAGCGCCGCCGCGGCCGCCATTACGTCCATGACGATGAACGGCGGAACATCGCTCCGTTTGGAGGGCATAAGCAGGTGTTTTGCCGTTTCAAGCATCGTTATCGGGCTTTTCCCGCCCCGCTGTTGCCGCATTCCCCTGCGTTTTTCATGACTCAGACGTGATCGCAAGCCGCGTTGACCGCCAAAGGGCGCGTCACTAGGTTCACGCCATCCATTGGCCGCCAGATGATCGAGAACGGCACACCTATCAGGGCATGGCGTATGGCGCCAGCGAGGCGGGCGCTCGCGTTTGTCACCGCCCTTGCGGTGGCGGCCGCCTGCGGCGGTCCGATGCTCGAAAAGGCGGGCGCGCAGGAACAAGCGACGCGCGGTCTGCCGGTCATCCGCGACACCGAGATCGAGCAATTGCTGCGCGACTATGCCCAGCCGATCCTGCGCGTGGCCGGGCTTGCCAAGCAGAATGTCAGGGTCGTCATCCTCAACGACCGCTCCTTCAACGCCTTCGTCATGGACGGCCGTCACATCTTCATCAATGCCGGCGCATTGTTCGATGCCAAGACGCCGAACGAGATCATTGGCGTGTTCGCGCACGAAACCGGCCACTTGGCGGGCGGCCACCTGCAGCGCCTGCGCGAACAGCTCGCGAAAGCGCAGACGGCCTCGATCATCGCGATGCTCGCCGGCATCGGCGCCGTGTTCGCCGGCTCGCGCTCGGGCGGCAATGCCGACATCGGCGCGGGGGCAATCCTGGCGCCGCAAATGACGATCCAGCGGACGCTGCTCGCCTACGTGCGCACCCAGGAAGACCAGGCCGACCACGCCGGCGTGAAATTCCTCACTGCCACCGGCCAGTCGGCCCGCGGCATGCTCGACCTGTTCAAGCGCCTGGGCAACGAGTCGTTATTCAATTCGCGCTATGTCGATCCCTATTTACAGACGCACCCGCTGCCGCCCGAACGCGTCGCCGCGCTCGAAGTGCTGGCCAAGGCCAGCCCCTATTTCGACCGCAAGGATCCGCCGGAATTGCAGATGCGCCACGACATGATGCGCGCCAAATTGTCCGGCTTCCTGGATCGGCCCGATACGGTGGCGCGTCGCTATCCGCTTGGCGATCACAGCCTGCCCGCGCGCTACGCCCGCGCCATCTCGGCTTATCGTTACGGGGATCCGCGCGACGCCGCCGCCCAGATCGACAGCCTGATCCAGACGCAGCCAAACAACCCATATTTCTATGAGCTCAAGGGGCAGGCGTTGTTGGACTACGGCCACCCGGCCGAAGCCGTGGCGCCATTGCGCCAGGCGGTGAAGCTGTCACACAGTGCGCCGCTGATCGATATCATGCTCGGCCAGGCGCTGATCGCCACCAACAACGAGAAACTAGCCGAGGAAGCCGTCCCGCTGCTGCGCAACGCGCTGGCGCGCGAGCCGGAGGCGAGTGACGCTTATGCGCAGCTAGCCATGGCCTATGGCCGCAAGGGCGACCTCGCCCAAGCCGACCTCGCCGCCGCACAGGCCGCGTTCACGCGCGGCGACATGAGGACGGCGCGTCAACTTGCCTCGCGCGCCAAGACCCGCCTGCCCGTCGGCTCGCCAGCCTGGGTGCGCGCCGACGATATCGTCAGCGTCAAGGTTGCAAACCCCGTAATCAAATGACCAAAGCAAGGATCAATCCGATGACATCGAGCCTGCGCATTATCGCCGCCGTTTGTGCCGCGTTGCTGGCCAACGCCTTGCCGCAACCCGTGCAGGCGCAGAATTTTTCGCCCGCGCAGCGCGAATCGATCGAGCGCGTCGTGCACGACTACCTGATCGCGCATCCGGAAGTGTTGCAAGAGGCGATGGCCGAGCTGGAAAAACGTCAGACCGCGGCGGAAGCCGAGAAGCACAAGAGCGCGGTCAAGGCACACGCGCAGGCGCTCTACTCCTCGCCGCGCCAGGTCACGCTCGGCAATCCAAAGGGCAACGTCACTTTCGTTGAGTTCTTCGACTACAATTGCGGTTACTGCAAGCGCGCCATGGACGACATGCTGACGCTGCTCAAGGACGATCCCAAGCTAAAGGTCGTGCTCAAGGAATTCCCGGTGCTCGGGCCAGGTTCGGTTGAAGCCGCGCAGGTTGCCGTCGCCGTGCGCATGCAGGACAAGACCGGCAAGAAATATCTCGAATTCCACACCAAGCTGCTCGGCGGCCGCGGTGAGGCCAACAAGGCGCGCGCGCTCGCGGTGGCCAAGGAAGTCGGCATGGATATGGGCCGGCTGGAAAAGGACATGGCCAGCCCCGAGATAAAGGCGACGTTGCAGGAAGACTTCAAGCTCGCCGAGGCGCTCGGCTTGAACGGCACGCCGAGCTATGTGATCGGCTCCGACGTGGTTGTCGGCGCCATCGGGCTTCCCGCGCTGCAGGAAAAGGTCAACAACGCGCGCTGCGGCAAACCGACCTGCTGACCGCAAAGCAGCATTCGCCCATAATTCTTCATTCGGCAAAAGGCCACCGGCTCGCCCGGCGGCCTTTTTCGCGCCACCATTTGGCTGGGAACCGCTTGCGGACGGGAGGGTTATCGCGCGCGTGTATACGGTTGGCATGGAAGAGGAATATTTCGTGTTCGACGCCAAGACGCGCCGGGCCGTGCGCCGCATCGACAAAAAATTTCTCACCCTTGCACGCAAAAAACTCGGTGACCGCGTAACGACCGAGATGCTGCAATCGCAGATCGAGGTGGCAACGCCGCCCTGCCGAACCATGGCGGAGGCACGCGGCCATCTCGCGCAATATCGCCGCACGCTCGGCGAGGCCGCGGCCGAGCACAAGCTCGGGCTAGCCGCCATGGGCACCTTCCCGCTCGCGTTCTGGCCGGAGCAAATCGTCACGCCGAAGGCGCGCTACGGCGCGATCATGGACGGCCTGCAGATGATCGGGTACCGCAACATGCTGTGCGGCATGCACGTGCATGTGGAAGTGCCGGACCTCGACACCCGCATCAATCTCATCATGCGGCTGACGCCCTATCTGCCGCTGTTGCTCGCGCTGTCGACGTCCTCGCCATTCTGGCAAGGCCATCTCACCGGCCTCGTCGGCTATCGGCTGGCCGCCTACGACGAACTGCCGCGCACCGGTTTGCCACCGCTGTTTCGCACCAATGAAGACTACCGCGAATATGTCGAAGCGCTGGTCGGCGCCAAAATCATACCGGACGCGAGTTATATATGGTGGGCGATGCGGCCGTCGCTGCCCAACCCGACCATCGAATTGCGCGTCGCCGACAGTTGCACGCGGCTCGACGACGCGGTGGCGATCGCCGCGCTTTTCCGCTGCCTGGTGCGCGCGCTCGACCGCAACCGCGGCATCAATAGCGGCTACGACCGTGTCGGCCGCGCCATCACCTGGGAAAATAAGTGGCACGCCCAGCGTTATGGCATCACCGCCACCTTCGTCGATGCCTTCACCCGCGCGCCGATCAGCATCGGCCAATGGCTCGGCCAGGTGCGGACCTTCATCGCCGAGGACGTGGAGGCCTTGGGCTGCGCGGCGGAGATCGCGCGCCTCGACGGCATTCTCGCGGAAGGCACCAGCGCCGACCGCCAGATCGACATGTTCGTCAAAGCCAAAGCATCCGGGCGAAGAAGATTAACGGCGATCAAGGATGTGATCGACTGGACGGCGGCCGAGACCCAGGCCTTTGGCGGTATTGGCTCATGACGGCGTGCGCCGTTCGGGCTTCCCCTCCCCGTCCGGGCCACCTATAAAGCGACACGTTTCGAGCGCACCGATCCAAGCTGGCGCGCCGCCGGGGGGAAGCCATGCCCAAGACCTTCTATGTCCTCAATGGCCCTAATCTGAATTTGCTCGGCACCCGCGAGCCGGAAAAATACGGCCGCTCAACGCTCGCCGACGTCGAAAAGCTTTGCCGCGCAACCGCCAAGGGCTTCGGCCTCGACATCGTGTTCCGGCAGTCGAACCAAGAAGGCGAACTGGTCAACTGGATTCAGGAAGCGCTCATCGAGAAAGCGGCCGGCCTCATCGTAAACCCGGCCGCCTTCACCACGACCTCAATCGCCATATTCGACGCGCTGTTGATGCTGAAAATACCGATCGTGGAAATCCACATCACCAACATTCACGCGCGCGAAAGTTTCCGGCAGGGTTCCTACGTCTCGAAAGTCGCCAAGGCTGTGATCGCCGGCTTCGGCATCCAGGGCTACGCGCTGGCGATCACCGGATTGGCCGGCATGATCGGCGCCAAGGCGAAGAAATAGCGCATGATGCCGAAAAGTGGGAACCGGTTTCCCGCCTTCGCGAAGCCCGCTTCGGCGGGCGAAGGAAGGTCGGAAAAGATCATGCGCAACGAAAAACTCTAACGGAACAGTTCGATGGCAAGATCGCCGAAATCTCCGATCGTCGACCGCGATTTGATCCGCGAGCTGACCGAACTGCTGAATGAAACGGGGCTGACCGAAATCGAGATCGAACAGGACGGCCAGCGCGTGCGCGTCGCGCGCAATGCCGCGCCGGCGCGTGCCGCGATGGCGCCGGTGCCGCAGCCGGCGTCCGACACGGCCGCGACGCCGCTCGATCTCGCCAAGCATCCGGGCGTGGTGATCTCGCCCATGGTCGGCACTGCCTATGCGGCCCCCGAGCCCGGCGCCAAGCCATTCATCGACATCGGCAGCAAGGTGAAAGCCGGCGACACGCTGCTGGTGGTGGAAGCGATGAAGACCATGAACCAGATTCCGGCTCCGCGTGGCGGTACCGTGATTCAAATTCTATTCGAGGACGGCCAGCCGGTGGAATTCGGCGAACCGCTGGTGATCATCGAATGACCGCGTGTTGGTCGGGCCGACGCGATGTTCGATAAAATTCTCATCGCCAACCGCGGGGAGATCGCTTTGCGGGTGCTGCGCGCCTGCAAGGAACTCGGCATTCCGACGGTGGCGGTGCACTCAACCGCAGACGCCGACGCGATGCATGTGCGCTTTGCCGACGAGAGCGTGTGCATCGGCCCGCCAGCCGCCAAGGACAGCTATCTCAATATCCCGTCCATCCTGTCGGCCTGCGAGATCACCGGCGCCGACGCCGTGCACCCAGGTTACGGCTTTCTGTCGGAGAACGCGCGCTTTGCCGAAATCCTCGCCGATCACGACGTGCTATTCATCGGCCCCAAGTCCGAGCATATCCGTCTGATGGGCGACAAGATCGAGGCCAAGCGCACCGCCAGAAAGCTTGGCATTCCCGTGGTGCCCGGATCGGAGGGCGGCGTTTCCTCCGACGCGGAAGCCGCCAAAATCGCTGCTGGCATCGGCTATCCGGTGCTGATCAAGGCCGCCTCCGGCGGCGGCGGGCGCGGCATGAAGGTCGTGCGCGACGCCGGCGGACTTTCCACCGCGATGTCGACCGCGCGCAGCGAATCCAAGGCCGCCTTCGGCGACGACACGGTCTATCTCGAAAAATATCTGGAGAAACCGCGCCACATCGAAATCCAGGTGCTGGGCGACGGCAACGGCAAAGCGATCCATCTCGGCGAGCGCGACTGCTCGCTGCAACGCCGGCACCAGAAAGTATGGGAGGAAGGCCCCTCGCCCGCGCTTAATACAGCGGCGCGCAATGCCATCGGCGAAATCGTCGCCAAGGCGATGCGCGACATCGGCTATCTCGGCGTCGGCACCGTCGAGTTCCTGTACGAGGATGGCCAGTTCTATTTCATCGAGATGAACACGCGCATCCAGGTCGAGCACCCGGTGACCGAGATGATCACCGACATCGACCTGATCTTCGAGCAGATCCGCGCCGCCGCCGGCAACCAATTCACGCTGCAACAAAGCGACATCAAGTTCGACGGGCACGCCATCGAATGCCGCATCAATGCCGAGAACCCGGTGTCGTTCCGGCCCTCGCCCGGAAAAATCCTGCACTACCATCCGCCCGGCGGCCTCGGCGTGCGCATCGATTCCGCCGTCTACCAGGGCTACTCGATCCCGCCTTATTACGATTCGCTGGTCGGCAAATTGATCGTGCACGGCAAGACGCGCCAGGAGTGCCTCATGCGGCTCAAGCGCGCGCTCGACGAGGTGGTGGTGGACGGTATCGAGACGACGCTGCCCCTCTTTCGCGCCTTGGTGCGCGAGAGCGATATCATCGACGGGAATTATCACATCCACTGGCTCGAACAGTTCCTCGCCCGCGGCGGGATGGGGGCGTAGCCAGCCTACGAGACGGTGAAAGGGATGCGCTCGCTAAACGCGCCGCGCCTCAAGAAGCCGTTGACGTCAACCGCGCCAGCAGCCGGCACAGGTCCGCGGGATCGTAGGGCTTGCGCACGAAAACCGAGCGCGGTACCGCCGGCGCCAGAGCCGAGGGCGAATAGCGCCCGGAACAATAGACGATCGGCAATTCCGGACGCTGCGCGCGCACCTTCTGCGCCAGCATCGAGCCGTCCATTTGACCGAGCAGATTGATGTCGGTGAACAATACATCCACCGTCGCGCCCGATTCGAGATAACGCAAAGCCTGTTCAGCATCAGCCACGGTGTGCACGGCGAATCCGTGCTCACTCAGGGCTTCGGCGATCAGCTCGCTGATCAGCAGTTCGTCCTCGACCACCAGGACGCTGGCCCGCCGCGCTGGCATATGCGCCGATCCCCACGAGTTCCCGTTCCGCTGCCGGCGGCCCCGACATTCGACCGCTCAACGCGTGACGGCGAGTTGTGTTCAATCTTTCGCCAATTTAACCGGGTCATGGTGATCATCCGGTTAAAATCTGTGCTCCCCAGCCGGCCCGCCGGCGCCTAGAATAAGGCTTCCACCACCCAATACCGGTCCTAATGGCGAACCGCGAAAACTCAACGATCGAGATAACCCCGGAAGTGCTGCTCAAGGCCTATGCCTGCGGCATATTCCCGATGGCGGAAAGCGCGGACGACCCTGCGCTCTACTGGATCGAGCCGGACATGCGCGGCATCATTCCGCTCGAGGGCTTCCATTTGCCGAAGCGGTTGGTGCGCAGCGTGCGCACGACCTCGTTTACGGTATGGGTGAACCGCGATTTCGACGCCGTGATCGACGGCTGCGCGGAAGAAAAGCCCGACCGCGCCCGCACCTGGATCAACCTGCGCATCCGCAAGATTTACCGCAGCCTGTTCGAGCGCGGGCATTGCCATACCGTCGAAGTCTATGACGGGCCTGCGTTGGTTGGCGGACTGTACGGCGTCTCGCTCGGCCGCGCCTTCTTCGGTGAGAGCATGTTCCACCGCGCGCGCGACGCGTCCAAAATCGCGCTGGTGCATCTGGTGGCGCGCCTGATCGCCGGTGGCTACCGCCTGCTGGACACCCAGTATGTGACCGATCACCTGAAGACTTTCGGTGCGGTCGAGGTGCAGAAGCGGCGCTATCATCGGCTGCTGGAGGACGCACTTCTCGGCGAGGCCGACTACGGCGCGCTGGCACTTGACCGTCCGGTCGGCGGGGACGAAGCGCTGGCGCTTCTTCGCTAGCGCAGCGCCGGCAGCAATCCGGGCCGTTGCGCGCGCTGCGGCGGGCGCTTCGTCGGCGTGCGCACCGGCTGCTTGGGCTGCGGCGGCGCCGGCGGGGCTTCCGCTACGCTTGGATTTTGTCCGCCTTTGCAGTCGGTGAGCCACACGTCGTAGATCGGATGTTCGACCGCGTGCAGGCCGGGGCTGGCAGCGAACATCCAGCCGGTGAAGATGCGCTTGATCTCGCCTTGCAGCGTCACCTCGTCGACCTCGACGAACGCGTCGGTGTTCGGCGTTTCGGTCGGCGGGCGCGAATAGCACACGCGCGGTGTCACCTGCAGCGCGCCGAACTGCACTGTTTCGTTGATGGCAACGTCAAACGAAATAATTCGGCCGGTAATCTTGTCGAGGCCCGCAAATACCGCGGTCGGGTTGTTGATCCGTTGCGGCGGCGGCTCGACGACGACTTCGTCGCCGGGCTGCGGCGAGGTATCGGCCGGCTGGGCCGGTGCCCCATGCTGCGGGCGCACGGTCGGAGCGAGTCCGGGCGCCGCCTGCGCCGGAGCGCCAGAGACCGCCGGTGGCTGGGCTTGCGGGCTCGGCTGCTGCTGCGGCGCAGTGCCGGGCAGCGGCGCCAGCGGCTGCGATTGGATATTGCCACCGCCAGGTCGGCTCGACGGCGGCAAGCTCATTGGCGCTGGCAGCGGCTGCGTCGGCGGCTGATCGGCGCGGATGCTGCCGGCCGGCCGCGGTGGCGCACTGCTGCGCGGATAGTCGCGCAGTGGCTGGCCGGGATAATTGGACGGCGGCGGTGACGGCGGTAAGCCCGGTATGTCGGCCGGCGGCCGTGGCGGGGCCTCATCCTGGAGGATTGTGCCCGATTGCGAGAACGCAGGAACCGCCGTCGCCGCAATCAACGGCAGCGCGCCAATCGCAAGCAGGCAAATCGAGAGTTGCAATCGCGCCATGAAGCCGGATTTTTCGCATGGGAACCGGCGCGGATTCGCCGCTCGCCCTAGGCAGCGCCCGGTTAACACGGCGAATACGGCAGCGGAAGGGCGACCCTGCAGACGCCGAGCGCCGTAACCGGATAGACCGGCGACAGCGCTCGGGTCATCTTGCAGGCAATACCCGCCAGTAGCCTGACGAGGCCGAGAACCCAAACGCCGCGCGGAAGCTGTTTTTACGACGAGCGAGCCGGCGCCGCCGGTCCCAATTATTGCTCCGGTGTCCAGGCCTTGTAGTCGCCGGTCGCCTTCGGACGTCGCCCCGCAGCGAGCGTCGAGCCGGGCGGCCGATAGGCGTCGGCGGTGCCGGTCATATTCGGCCGGTGTGGTTTTTCCCATTTATATGGCTTGTAGTTTTCCTTGGTCGGAGGCGTATCGACTGTATGATGAATCCAGCCGTGCCAAGACGGTGGAATGGTCGAAGCCTCGGAATAGCCGTTGAAGATCACCCAGCGCCGCTCAAAACCGAGCACGCGCGGATCGATTTTGCCGCCTTTGGTGCGGTAGTAGCGGTTGCCGAATTCGTCCTCGCCAACTTTTTCGCCGTGCATCCAGGTCCAGAACTCTGTTCCGAACGTCTGCGAATTCCACCAGGTGAACAGCTTCAGCAAGAAACTTTTCATCGCGGCCACGCATTGAAAAACATTGAATACGCGGCGTTCTGCCACCTCGCCGTGCCCCTGTCCAGCGCGCACATATGCAAAGCTGCCATATTCGCCGCAACGGCTGGGGTGTTATTAAAATCGCATGGATTCGATCCGAATCGCCCTGAGCGCCATCAAGAACCTTCTCGTCTGGCTGCCCGACCCGGTGGTCGCGGTCATTATTCTGGTACTGGCCGGAGCGATTGCCTTTTCGCTGCATAGAACCGTGCGCAAGCTGCTGCGCGCCGCTTTTGCCAACCGCTACCCTTACGTGTTTTCCATTTTCACCCAGATGCGTGGGGTGACACGGCTCGGTCTGTTCATCCTGGCATTGGTGATCGCCCTCCCCGTCGCTCCACTCGATCCCGATACTACCGAATGGCTCGCGCGCTTCCTGTTGATCGCGGTGATAGGGCTCGTCGGCTGGGCGGCGTTCACCGCACTCGATATCGCCGCGGATCTCTATTTGCGGCAATTCCGCCTCGACGTGGACGATAACCTGCTGGCGCGCAAGCACGTCACGCAGGTGCGCGTCTTGTTGCGCGCGGGCTACGTGCTGGTGGTGGTCGTGACGTTCGGCGCCGCGCTGATGACTTTCGAACCGGTGCGGCAATACGGGGTGAGCCTGTTCGCCAGCGCCGGCGTTGCCGGCATTGTCGCGGGCCTGGCGGCGCGGCCGGTGCTGAGCAATCTGTTCGCCGGCGTGCAACTGGCGATGACGCAGCCGATCCGCATCGACGACGCGGTGATCGTCGAAAACGAATGGGGTACCATCGAAGAAATCACTTCCACCTATGTCGTGGTGCGGCTGTGGGACTGGCGGCGCATGATCGTGCCGCTGTCCTATTTTATCGAGAAGCCGTTCCAGAACTGGACACGCGAAGGCTCGGCGCTGATCGGCAGCGTCATGATCTATGTCGATTACCGCGCGCCGGTCGGTATCATCCGCGATAAGCTCGCCGAGATCGTCAAAACCTCGAAGAACTGGGACGGAAATGTGGTGAACCTGCAGGTCACCGACGCCAAGGAGGTCACGATCGAACTGCGCTG